>JAIROR010000020.1 GCA_031257415.1 Holosporales bacterium
CCAACAATAACAACGCCAACATTATCAGATTCAAGATTCTGGGCAATAGCCATAACTGAATTTCCAGTTTCTGCAGACACGATCTCGACCCATTCCCCAGATCTGACGTTTTCAAGACCAAACACACGGGCGATCCCATCCCCAACAGAAAGAACATACCCAATTTCCGCAACATCAACATGAGACGAGAACTCCGCTATTCTCTCCTGTAGTATGTTCGATATTTCAATCGCTTTCGTTTTCATTTTATCTCCTCCTCATCCTATTTTCTCACTTTTCAAATACTTCGTAATTTGCTTAAGTTGCGCGTAGACAGTCGCATCATAAATGGTCTCTTCAGAAACTATCCTAATCCCACCAAGAACCGACGGATCAACACCATAAGTTATTATAGTTTTTTTTGAAAACAATTTTGAAATAATTTTCTCAGCGACATCTTTCTGCTCAGGCAGCAGCTCGACAGCGCTTATGACGGTCACACTCCTCTTGTCCTTGTATTTCGCAATTGCCACTCTGTATATGTACTTTATTCTCTCGAAAATATCAAATCTTCTGTTCTGGCCGACTTGCCTAACAAATGACACGAACACAGGGCAGAAAGACAGATGACTCGAAACAGCCAGCCACCCTTCATCAACATCCTTGTAATCTATGCACCTATTCATCAAAAGTTTTTTGATCTGTGGATTATCGTCAAAGAATGTCTCAAGTCTTTGAAAATTGTCAAAAATTTCATCAAGGCACCCAGACCTCTTTCCCTCATTGAAGAGGGCGAGGGCATATCTCCCGGGAACTGATGTGCAAAGAACGGTCAAATTATTAATGTCCACTAGGCGAAGCCGAACTATCACGCTTATAAAAACAACTACACTACTATAATGCTAACATAAAATTCACCACTAGTAAAATAAAATGTGACACTGTGCAAGTTCATGTATCTTGAGACAGACCAGGAACTTTCAAAACCTTGGCAGAGTGCTACGAATGTCCCTATAGAGACTACAGTTTTGATGAGTAAATTAAATATCTATATCCAAACAACAAAAAATTGCCCGAGAGGAGGCGGGTTGCCGTGGTGACTCCTGCCCGGGAAAATCCACAATCTTTCGTTGATTTGGTATACACCTTGAGACTGTTGAATAGTGCTTCATGCCGGTTGCTTTGCAAATCCCTATTTGCTAGACAATTTCTTTTGCTACAACAAAAACGTTTGGTGAAAAATATTCACCATTCAAAAATTGACGAACACACTCGCAATTGGGTTCATTCAACAATCTCTTGCCCAATACTTACTATCTTGTTTTATTCACACAAGCTGGATATAAGACCATTTGCCCAGCGAGCACTTTTATGCCGTTCTATAACCCCCTTCACATTCTCAGTCCACGCATCCCATCTTGCTGTTTTATGTTTATATAGAATGTCATTCCAATCAGGTGTTGTGCGGGGAAACCTGTCAAGTGGAATTCCGAATATCATCTCGAACGCGATCTTTCTCATAAGTTTAGCTAATCTCACCTTTTCCCAAAGCTCTCCTAAAGAAACTTTTTTCACCACTTTACCCTTATCATTCCACCAATCGTCAATTCCCAATATTCTTTTGGTTTCTCTTTTAATTTCATCGTTAAATTTACCCGCATATCCCACGGCAAAATAATCGTCCAAAATACCAGACGATTCGTCCGGGCGGCACCCGCACCAATATCTACGTTCTTGACTATCAACTTCCTTAATTAAGTCCATGAGTCGTGCTTTGCGTACTTCTAGGCAAAGCGGCTCAAAATCGCCTTTTTTCTTGATACTCTCCTCTATTCTCTCTCTCTCCAAGTTTGCCCAAGTTTGCATAATTAGGCTCTGCTGCATTTCTTCAATCACCCTCTTTTCTTCTTTGCTATAATCTCCTACGCAATAATCTCCTATACAATATGCGTTAGTGGCACATGTCCCAGTGATGCCCAAACACGCCAAAACAATCAACAACAACTTCTTCATAACTGACCCTTAAAAACAAACTCTATAATTCTATATTAGCACCTTAAATAACGATCATCAATAACTTTTTTTAAAACTATAAAGATTCTTTGATAGACTGGATTGTTAAAGAAGTGAACGAAAAACGAGGAAGGCAATAATTCTCTGAAATCAATCCAGGTGCCAGAGCACTTTTCTAGGAATAAAATAAAACAACAAGTGGAAGGAAAAAATGTGATATTACGAGCTGGATCTAAACCCAAACTCCGCCTAAAATTACCCCTGCGACGGGGGCAGGAACGCGTTTCCCCCTAGAATTACATTGACTTTCTGTTATATTTTGCTACTATATTTATGCTGTGTAATTAGTGAGTATATTGGTAGCATCTCCAATGAGTTTGCCAGATTGGGTGATTCCGTTCAAGGAACCTAGAACAGAGATAAAAATAAAAAAGTATGCTACAATATTATTGACACCTGTTCCTACGGGCTCTGCTTTCCTGGAAAGTTCGCTGGGTTAACCAGGAGGGTGTTGGTGTATGTGTTCTGGAATCAGGCGGTGATTCTCTAAAGTCGACCCAGGTGCCGGCTCCGGTTATTCCCATCCCATTTTTTTTCGCATGGGACAAACATGGGACAAAAATTTTTCTTGCATAAAAATAAAAAAGTATGCTATCATAATTATTGATACCTGTTCCTGCGGGCTCTCTTTTCCTGGAAAGTTCGCTGGGTTAACCAGGAGGGTGTTGGTGTATGTTCGCAAAACTACAAGAAAGATCTTGTGAAATCACTCCCCAGGTACTGCTCGAAGAAAAAGGAACAATCTTGCAAAACCAAGTCCAAGTGGTTAGTCCAAGTGGTTAGTAATGTGCCGATTTCGACTTGGTTTCATTTTGAACATCCAAACTCAAAATTTGAGGGACCGAAGATTGGTCGGGAAGAGAGGATTTGAACCTCCGACCCTCTGCTCCCAAAGCAGATGCGCTACCAGGCTGCGCCACTTCCCGCCTACTCCTATCACCTATACAGCATTGTACCACAACACAGCGCGAGGAAGCAATAGGCGCGTGATAGATGATTATACGGATGCCATGTATTGGCAGAGATCCAGCATTCTGTTTGAAAATCCAAACTCATTGTCATACCAAGCCATCACCCTCACAAAATTACCATTGCCCAAATCGCCATTACTCAAAACTTTCGTTCCACTGGCATCAAATATAGAGCTTTCTTTAGAATGATTGAAATCAACTGAAACCAGGGGTTCATCGTTATAGGCAAGGATCCCGCAGAAACCGTCGGTTGAATTCTTCTTCATCAGTGCATTGACTTCATCTGCATTTGCCCTCTTTTTAATAAGACATTTGAAATCGACGAGTGAAACATTGGCTGTTGGCACTCTAATGGCGCACCCGTCGAGCTTTCCGCTCAGATGTGGCAGGATGAGGCCAACTGCACGAGCAGCACCAGTTGAGCTTGGAATCATGGAAACGGCAGCAGCTCTTGCTCTTCTGAGATCCTTATGGACCGTATCTATAAGTTTTTGATCACCGGTATACGCATGGATTGTTGTCATATATCCAACTTCTATACTGAATTCCTTGTCCAGGATATAGATGATTGGAGCAATGCAGTTTGTTGTGCATGACCCATTTGATATCACGGTATGCGAAGAGTTGATGCCGGTGTGGTTTATCCCATAAACCACAGTTATATCGGCTCCTTCCGAGGGGGCAGAAACGATGACCCTCTTGGCTCCCGCTCTGACATGTCTTTCAGCGTCTACTCTTTTTGTGAATCTTCCGGAGCATTCGAGGACGATATCTACTCCGTGTGCAGCCCAATCTATTTTTTCCGGAACTGGCTCGCTCAACATTCGGATATCGCTACCATTCATCGAAAGTCCAGAATCAGTAGCAATGATATCGAACGGAGCCCTTCCATGAACGGAGTCATATTTCAGGAGGTGTATATTTGTATCTTTGTCAGAGATATCATTTATGCACTTAATCTGCACATCGTTATAATGTCCACGAGATTCAAAATACGCCCTGACCACCATTCTTCCAATTCTGCCGAATCCATTTATTCCAACGTTAACCATCCAAATTCTCCATAAATCACCATAAACGCGTATCGTAATGATAATCCGTAAGACAGTAATTGCGCAAGCTCCGAATCAATCTCATGGATAAATTGATTAGCGGCCTATTGAAGAGCCTCTAAAACACTCGCCCTTGAAGTTGGGGAAAGAACGAAATTAGCAGAAGCCCCTATAATACAGCAACAATCGAAGCAACAATCGAAGCAAAATCGATCGAAAATAGCCTTTTAATAGAAATAGAAATGTGGAATGCTACTACAAGAAATCTCGAAATAGAATTTGCAAGTTGTCAAAATCATGTTAGAATGAAATAGTAGTGTTTTATTTTTTTAGGTAAATTATGAAAAAGTCAATTGCAACGAAAGCGATGTTTTCTCTTTCTGGGGAAATTACGAAAAAGTCGCTTACGAGAAAGTCGCTGTTAGCGGGAGCTTTGGGGCTGCTGGTGTTATCATCCCCAGATAGTTGTTTTGGTAGTAATTACGATAAGCCCAGTTCTAGTTCCAATCTTAATCTCGATTTTAACGAAAACTCCCATTACTATTACTTTAGAAAAGATGTAAGGAATGAAAAGAATGATGTAAAGGTGGAAAATCTGCATCCTACTGTAGCTATGATGCTGCTTAGGGACATTATAGAAGACAGTACTAAGGACGAGGGGCTCAAATATTGGGTGCAATTCCTCCTTACTCGCGACATTGTAGATTTTTGCAATAGGAATATAAAAGCCAGTCAGAATATTCAGGTGCCACAGGTGCTACAGGTGCTACAGGATCTTGCCGAAAAAACCTCAAAAACGTTTCGGAATTTTGCCCCAAATTCAGGGAGCTCAGATGGCTTACTGCGTTTCCTAGCCGAAAAATTGGGAGGTCTTGATCTGTTCAATAATACAAGCGGAAATGGTGTCAACAAATTGAGATCTGTATTTTCAAAACTTATTCTAAATAAGCGAATAGGATTACACGATCTATTAAACACTGTTAGTAATTTTGTGAAAGAACTATTCATGGGAGCGCACGGTGGTGCCGATTTTGATACCGTTAATGGAACGATCGGTGATAAAGACTTGTTGAAGGAAGTGCTCAGTGCAGAGGTAAGCGAACGGTTGAAAAACGAAGAAGAAGAAATTGCAAAGTCTATAATATCCGCTCAAGATTTGGTACGAAAACCAGGGTGGATTGAGAGTAAATATGAAACTGGCAATACAACGGTAGTGCTTAATATTGACGAAAAGATCTGTCTGTTATACTCCACTATTGAATACTACCGCAAAAAGAAACCAGATTCCAGTTCTAG
>JAIROR010000083.1 GCA_031257415.1 Holosporales bacterium
TATCTTTCCGAAAATGATGAGAAGAGCGTTCTGATTGCCTTGGCACACAGATGTATACAAACTTGTGCAGAATGCCACAGGTTGATACAATGACTGTGTGCTGTGCTTTTTGTGGTGCTCTAGTGAAAATTGTGATGAGCAAAAACGATGTATCTGCTAGTTTTGTTAATGATTCAGATCTAAGATCCGTTGCTGTTGATAGCGAGACGATGGGACTTATGCCGCATAGAGATCGTCTGTGCCTTATCCAGCTTATGAAGAATAGCAGTGATGAGTGCCATATAGTTCAGTTTGATAATTTCAACGAGGCCATAAATCTAAAGAATTTGTTTGAAAATGAAAATGTTTTGAAGATTTTTCATTATGCTAGATTTGATATGACAATGATTTATAGATATCTCGGAGTTATGATTAAAAATGTGTATTGCACTAAGATCGCCTCCAAGCTCGCTCGAACATATACCGGGGCACATAATCTCATTACTCTCTGCAGAGAGCTTTTGGGTGTCGACCTTGTGAAAGAGCAAACGTGCACAGACTGGGGAAGAGATGACATAACGGAGGCTCAGAAGCAATACGCTGCTCACGACGTCCTGTACCTGCACAGGATTATGGAGGCACTGGATGTCATACTTGCCAGAGAGAAAAGAAGCGCTCTCGCCAAACAGTGTTTCGATTTCCTTGAAGCCAGGGCTCTCTTCGATCTGATGATCGGAGATTCATATGATATATTCGCCCACTAGGCTTTAAGAACAGCTTCAAGAACCTCCTCAAGAACCGCTTCAAAAACCCCTCCACAACCTGTCAGCTATGACACACGGGCGGTCTGTTGTTTGCGGCTTGATGAGGCTATGATGGTCTTTACGGCTTCCTCCTTGGTCACGTTCAAAAGGTTCTCAATCTTGCCTAGGCTATATGATTTTTTCTCCTTTTGATGAGTCTATAATAATCTTCACGGCTTCCTCCTTGGTCACTTCCAAAAAGTTCTCAACTTTGCCCAGGCTATATGATTTTTTATCTTTCTTGAGGAACGGACCAAATCTCCCATTGCAAAGAAAGATTCCATCGCCAAGATCGAGCGGCAAACTCGCAAGCCTTAGAGCATAGTCGATTGTGATCTCTGTTGGCTTTGCTATGCATTTCGGAATGCCTATTCGCTTTGGTTTCTTCTTCTTGATCTCGTTCTTGGTCTTTTCCCATTCGAGGTAGTATCCGTATGGTCCCTTTTTGAGAAACACAGTATCGTTATTTCTTTTGGGATCCTTCCCCAGCACAATTGGCTCATTATCGCTCTTGGTTTTTTTTTCTCCTTTTCCGCCTTCCTCTTCTCCTTCAGAGCTAGATGAGCTAATTTGCTCAACAAGCCTGCATTCCGGATAATTTGAACACCCCAAGAAAGCACCAAACCGTCCAAACTTAAGATGCACCTCCCCATTTTCGCACATCGGGCACTTTCTGTTTTCTTTGAACTTCTGAAATACGAAACCTTCGATATCTTTTTCGACGATATCTATAACATTTGTAATTGATAACTCACCAGCTACTTTTATATATTCCTTGAATTCTGTCCAAAAGTTATCCAGGATCTTTTCCCATGGGCTTTTACCATTCGATATATCATCCAGGCTTTCCTCAAGATTGGCAGTGAAGTCATATTGAATATACTTATTAAAGAAGTTTCGCAGAAACGATGTAGTCATAAAGCCAATATTCTGTGGAATAAAAGTCCTTTTATTCAGAATAACGTATTTTCGTACTTGAAGAACATTAATAATTGAAGCGTATGTTGAAGGGCGGCCAATTCCAAGATCCTCCAGTTTTTTCACCAAGCTTGCCTCGTTGAATCTTGGAGGAGGCTGGGTGAAATGCTGACTTTCTTGCATTTGTTGAACAGTAAGTTGTTCTCCTTCAAGTAGCTCTGGTAACTTTTTATTATCTTTTTGCTCATCATCGGGATTATCTGTTGATTCAACGTATACCTTCAGAAAGCCATCAAATCCAATAGTGGACCCTGTCGCTTTGAAGACAGCACTCTTCGACGAAATACTAACAGAAACTTGGTTAATAATGGCGCTTTCCATCTGGGAGGCAAGCGCTCTCTTCCATATAAGATCGTATAATTTATACTCATCGTCCGATAAAGAATTTTTAATACTGCTCGGAGTTCTATCGAACGAAGTTGGACGTATTGCTTCATGGGCTTCTTGCGCATTCTTTGTTTTCGTTTTATATACCCTTGGGCTTTTGGGAAGATACTTATCGCCACAGCTATCAAGAATAAGCTTTCTTGCTCCTTCTACTGCTTCCTTCGAAAGATTTGTGCTATCGGTTCTCATATACGTTATGAGCCCGACCATGGCTCCGCCAACTGACACCCCTTCATAAAGCTTCTGAGCAATTTGCATAGTCTTCTTGGAGCTGAACCCCAGCTTCCTCACGGCATCCTGTTGCATAGATGATGTCGTAAATGGAGCATACGGATTTCTCTTAACTGCTTTCTTTTCGATTCTATCAATTTTATAAATTTCATTTCCTATTTTTTCTTTAATATCCTTCGCTTGCGCTTCATTCTTAATACTCAGTTTCCCAAGCTTCTCATTATCAAAATGCGTCAGTGTCGCTTGGAAAGTCCCTCCTTTTGCACGGAATATCGCTTGAATATCCCAAAATTCTTCGGGGTTAAACGCCTGTATTTCAAGCTCCCTCTCAACTATAAGCCGCAGAGCGACTGACTGTACTCTGCCAGCAGACCTAGCCCCAGGCATTTTGCGCCATAGGACAGGAGAAAGGGAGAAGCCCACTAGATAATCCAGCACGCGCCTTGCTAGATACGCATTAACGAGATCCATATCCACACCCTTCGTATCAGCGAATGCGTGTTTTATAGCTGTTTTCGTTATTTCATGAAACACAACTCTTTTGACTTCGACATTTTTGAGAGCCCCTTTATCTTTAAGCATCTCAAGAATATGCCATGATATCGCTTCTCCCTCTCTGTCGGGGTCGGTTGCGAGAAAAAGAGTATTGGTATCAGAGATGAATCCAGTTATTTCCTTCAACTGCTTCTTACCTCTATCATTCATTTCCCAAACCATCTTATAGTGGTTTTCAGTATCAACAGAACCTTCCCTAGGCGCCAGGTCCCTCACATGACCATAGCTTGCGATAACCCTATAGTCATCACCCAAATACGCACTCAATGTCTTGGCCTTCGCCGGAGACTCAACAACAACAACACCTTTCAGCATAATTTTTACTTTCTTCAAAGCCATACCTAATGTTAAATTTAACTGATTTTGTATGATTAGCAAAACAAATTGTACAAGTTCATATGTTTTGAGACAGACCAACAAACCAAAAATTTTACCCTTCTATAATAGCGAAGGCTATTGCGTAATTCTTTTCATCACTAATGCTGATGTTTATATGAAAATCGTTGCTGCGAATATTTCTGAGAGCAGCTCCTGCAAGGACGGCGTATGGGCGACCATTCTTTTCATGGAGGACTTCTATGTCATGCCACGTCATGCCGTTTGTGTAAGAAATCGCCTTGATGATGGCTTCTTTGGCAGCGAATATTTTGGCAAATGATTCGATCGACAGCAGGCGGCTCCGGCAGAAATTTATTTCGCTGCGAGTGAATATTCTTTCAAGAAATCGATCACCATGCCTTCCAATTGCGGCCGCTATCCTCCTGATATCGACTATATCAGTGCCAACGCCTATGATCATCTATTGCTGGAAAATCTATCAATAAACAAATTAATGCGGGCCGTGCTCTCATCTTTCCCAATAATTTCTATAATTTCGAAAACGCTTGGAGAAGTCGTTGAACCAGTTAAAGCTGATCTGATTCCTTGAGCGACATCAACCAGCTTCGCTCCCTTTGATTCAGCTATTCGTTTGGCGGCCTCGTGCAAATCATTCTCTCCAATATTTGTGACGAATTCTCTCAAAAGATCAATATGCATTTCTGTTGTAAATTTATTGCATTTCTCATCGTATATAGACGGTGCAGATACGTAAATCATTGAAGATTTTACAAGATCAACAATCGTTTTCGCTCTTTCTTTCAAGCTCTTCATTCCTTTTATAATCATTGCCTTCGCCGTCTCTGTGACTTGGATATCAAAAAATGGCAACATATAATCGAAAAGTTCGCTATCTGATCTTCCTTTTAAATAATGAGCATTCAGATGATTTAGCTTATTAATGTCAAAACGCGACGGTGACTTACCTACATTTTTGAAATCAAACCACTCAATTGCCTCCTTCATGGAGATTATTTCGTGATCGCCATGGGACCAACCAAGACGAAGGAGATAGTTACAAACAGCCTCTGGCAAATATCCGAGCTCCTTATAATCGACCGCGCTCACAGCTCCGTGCCTTTTTGAAAGCTTTGCTCCGTCTGGTCCATATATAAGCGGGATATGGGCAAATTCTGGAATATTCCAACCGCAAGCCTCGTATATTTGGATCTGCTTGAATGTATTTGTCAGGTGGTCGTCACCTCTGATAACATGGGTGACCCCCATATCGTGGTCATCAACGACAACGGACAACATATAGGTTGGCGTTCCGTCAGAGCGAAGCAAAACAAAGTCATCAAGCTGCGAATTATCGACTCTGACTCGTCCCTGGACCATATCGTCGACAACAAGCGTTCCTGATAGCTTCGATTTCAACCTGACAACGGGAGGAACACCGCTCGCTTTTTTCGCATCAGAATCACGACATATCCTGTCGTATTTATATGAGATACCATTTGCAATTGCTTCCTCTTTCTTTGCCGTCAATTCATTCTGGGAACAATAGCAAAAATACGCCGCTCCTTTGGAGACGAGATCAAGGGCAACCTCCTTGTGCCTCTCAATTCTGGACGACTGAATGACAGCCTCTTCGTCATGATCAAGTCCAAGCCACGATAGAATCTCAAAAATAAGAACTTTGTTTTCATCGGTAGATCTGACCTTGTCAGTATCTTCAATACGCAGCAAAAACTTTCCATTATTATGTCTGGCAAAAAGCCAATTAAAAAGAGCAGTCCTCACGGAACCTATATGGAGGGCCCCCGTCGGGCTCGGAGCAAATCTAACAACAACTGACATATTGCGGCTACTCAAAAACTTCCTCTATACATCGTCATCGTCCTCGTCATCATCCTCAAAGTCTTCGCTGTCTTCATCGTCTTCATCCACGTCTTCATCGTCTTCATCCACAAAATCTTCATCTTCTTCCTCGCCATCTTCACCGTCGCCATTATCCTCAGAATCCTCATCATTTTTACCATCTGCCAAAATGTCATTTGTTCCTTCATCCTCTTCGAAGCCGCCTATCGAGTCGCCGAACAATAAGGCATCTTCAAGCTCAATCGCCCGAGTATCAATTACCTCTGCGTCTGTAACTTCTTCAATTGTACTCCTCTTAGCGATATTACGCAGCCCTTCCAACGACAACGTTCCCTCAGCTATTTCCCTGAGCGCAACGATTGTTGACTTGTCATTATCTTTTGGAACCGACGAAGTGGCCCCGCGCTCTATATCCCTTGCCCGCTTGGAAGCAAGCAAAACAAGCTCAAATTTATTCGGAATAATCTCGACACAATCCTCAACAGTAACTCTCGCCATACAACACAACCCCATCTCAACAGTCGCACGCAGCTCCACAAACTACGCACAAAAACTACAGACCACAGAGCTATTGTATCATGTTTGGCGATCCAACTGCAATATTAGACTGTGAGACTGTTGAATGGTCCCGATTGCAAGTGTGTTCATCAATTTTTGAATAGTGAATATTTCTCGCAAAACATTTTTGTTATAGTAAAAGAGATTATTCACCAGAATAGGTGGTTTGCAAAACGGCCGACATGAAGCATTATTCAACGGTCCCAGACTTTATTTCCCACACTCGACACAATTGGCTTTTTTGGTGGCTTTTTTGGTGGCTTTTGGGGACGATCTTTTAATTTATCCAGCCAATGCTCAAATAGCCCATGTGCACCCACCATACAGCCTAAGTACACCCGCTTCTGCGATCCGTGCCTCTTCCCCGAAACTCCAATTCTGACGGTTTCAAAGAAAGCCTAATCAAAAGACTTTTATTTTATGAGTTCTTGCAAAGACTGTTGCGGAAACTATCAAAAGAACAAAGCCTATAATAAGAAGCGGGTATACATTGAGCCAGGCGTCGTGAATCGATATGTCCTTGATCATGAATCCCCGGACAAGCTTACTGGCGTAGACTAGTGGATTACACATCGAAAACGCTTTGAAAAAAGGATTAGTTATCGCTTCAACCGGACAGGTAAGCCCCGATAGAGAGGCCAGAGGAAGCAGTGCTACAAACATTCCAAGACTCGCCTGTTGTTGGGTATTGGCGAACGCCGATATGAATACCCCAATTCCTACGACAGCAAAAACATACACGAGCATGCAGATAAACATGAGAGCCACATTGCCCGCTATCGGGACTCCATACAGCGCATGGGCAAGAAACATAACAAAGAAGCCCATAAACATACCGATTGCCATTCCGGGGACCATCTTCCCTATCAGCATGCCAAGAGGGCTGATCGGAGTCACCAAAAGCTGCTCAAATGTCCCTCGTTCTTTTTCGCGAGCTATCGCTAGAGCAACAATAGAGATCGCCTGATTCGAAATCAACATGCACACGAGATTTGTGATAGAGAACCACGTGGCCTCCTTGTTCGGGTTATACCACGATCTGATACTTGCTGATGGAGAGTTCTTCGCTAGCAGCATCTTGCTTATAATCCTTGTTAAATAACTTTGAGCAATTACGGCCGAATTTGTCCTTCTTCCATCAGTAATGATTTGGATTCCAGCTGATTTAGTTCTTTGATTATTCATAATATCTTTTGAGAAAGATTTATCAAAGACAATCCCAATAAATGCCTTCTCTGCATTAATAAGCTTTTCAAATTCAGCCCTGTCATATACATACTGCACATCCTTAAATACTTTGGTACTGACAACTTTTTCCATTATTTCAGTACTGTATATTCCAGAGTCCTCGTTGAGAACGACGATTGAAGTATTCTCAACGTCCTTAGTTGTTGCAAAAACAAACAACGTTAAGAACAAGAAGATCGGCCCAAAAATCATCGCAACACTTTGCGGCTCCTTTAGAAGGGCGCGGATCTCCTTTTTGACAAGCGCGGCAACTCCTTCAAACATTATTATCTATCTGATACGAACGGCATTATCGCAATAATACGAGCCCGCTTTATTGCTTTTGCTATCTCGCGCTGCCTCTTTATTGGAAGATTGCTGACCCTACTAGGAATTATTTTTCCTTTTTCTGAAACATAACGATACAAATTTCTCGCATCTTTATAATCAATCTCATGAAACTCTCGCTTCCTGTTTTCATGAGAATGCTCTCGAATGGCAAAATTTGCCCCCTCCGCACGATCAGCGGCCTTGTTATTATCGGCATCCTTGTCGGTATTCTTATTGACCATATCATTGATTTCGTTTGACATATTTTTAACCTCCTTCTGATTCTTGCTGAACTGCCCTGGAGTGGGACTGCTGTGCCTGCTGCGCCGCGGCCATGTCTCTGAAACTCCTCTTCATAAGAGCGGATGGCTCATTATCAAGCTTCTCAACTCTGACTATCAGACTCCTGATGATGTCTTCGTTCAATTTCATTCTTCTCTCAAGCTCCTTCACTGTATTAGGGGGACAGATAATATTGAGCAATACATAATGTCCTCTCTTGCTCTTCTTTATCGGATACGCAAGATACCTCAGTCCACAAAACTCTGTCTTTGTAACATCTCCGCCGCCATCTTTGACGACAGAAGCACATTCCTGAGCAACGCGCTCGACGTGGCTCGCTGAAGCATCATGCTTCACTATGAAAACGACTTCATAAAACTTCATAAAACTCCCTACGGTTAATTCACCCCAAAAGGCAAACCAGCCTATGACGGACATCAGGAACAGCCACCGAACAAAAACGGACACCAAAAACGGCCTCCGAAAACGCTTGCTTCCCAGAAAAATGCACCGCCGCAGGCAAGGCACAAACTACTCATTTCTATGATTCTATCATTTTATCCGGAAGAGCTCAAGGATAAAGTTCGGCGTTGAAACTCAAACAGACGCGAAACAAAACAAAAATTCATCTTCCAGTATAATATTGCCACCATGCTCAACAAACTTGTTTTGCCTTCCTCACTACTTTCTAGCACTCCATTATTAATACCTACTTCGAGTATACACAATCAATCAATAAATAATTCTGGAATAAGAATACAAGCAGGGACAAGTCGGGGAGAATCCACAACCTTTTGGTGTTTGTGCATATATCGCCGCACGTCCCTCCCAGCAATCATCTTGTTCGTGATGTGAAATGAACACCTCCTTAGTGTTCATCACAAAGTTTGAGATTTTCGATTGTTGGCTCGGCGATAAGATTCTCAAGTTTCTTTTTGTCATACTTTTTGAGATTTTCGCGTTTACTATCGAGAATCTTCAAAGCTATCAAGAAAACGGCTCTATTAGCATATGTTTCAAGTTTTTTCATGACATCTGCGGACGGCTCTGTGCCTTCAAGGTATCCTATCATTAATATTCTCATCTGCTCTGTGTTCAATCTAGCGTACGCAGCAAAATATCCAAGATCCTCAAATTGATCGCCTATTCCTGCGTTGGACCAGCCAGTGAACAGAATATTATTTCCATCGAGCTTCATTATGTTGTCTGGAGACAGGTTGGCGTGGCAGAATCCTTTTTGTTCGTGGCTCATGTTTTTTCCCTCTTGCTCATACTTTTTAAACGCTGCCTCTAGCCCATAAGGAATCGAATTTCTCTTTCTAATGATGTTCTGATAGTGTTTTTTTGCTCTCTGAAGTTCTGTTTGAGCGTCTGTGAAGTTGCCTGCTAAGTCATGGGTCTTTCTCAATTTGTCTCCAATCTCTCTCAGAATGGCTCCGTCTCTGACAGCTTCAATGGTCATTTCATGCCCTTCGAACAACATGATAAAAAAGCCATTGTCTTCACTGCTCCCGACGAACTTTGGACCCAACTTGTTTTCGGAAATCGTTTTCGCGAGCTCCACAATTTCCTTCTTTCTGTTCGCCTTGTTTTTTTTATCATTCCTCTCCATTATGAATTTTTGATTATCAACTTTGAATTCATAAATATTCTTTTCTGTTGCGGAATTAGTGAGATCAAATACCATTTCTGGATCACTGTTCATAATTTTTGCTATTTCATTTTTGTATCTTTCGATCCTCGGATTTTTCTTTTTTTTATTTTCTGAAGCAGCATCTCCAGAAATTTCTTGGATCTTCGCCGCTCTTAAATCCTCGGAATACGTGTGTTTCAAATATAGGATAACAACGGACAAACCAGCAACAGTAGCAGTTCCGATTAGTAAAAGCATCACTACGCGCTTCACGACGACAACACAAATTTTGAGCCCCTTAGCTACAATCTTAACACAAAATTAACAATATTCAAGTAAGCTTGTAGTTATATAAGCATGGAGAGATGTTATGGTGAGCAAAACTGTTTTAAATTGGTTCTGCCTGTTAAACTCGGATGGAGTGGGGCCCACGACGTTTTGGTCGTTTATGAGTGTGTACAGAACAGCTGAGGAATCTTTGAAGCACATCCAGTCTCCGTTCCCGAGAGACAGGGCGATAAGGATATTGGAGAGATTTAGAGGGCACATAGTCTTAGCCTCAGATCCAATTTTCCCAGATACCCTTAAAAGATCGGCTACATGTCCTCCAATGCTATTTGCTCTTGGAAATCTGAAGCTGCTGCCTCCGAAAAAGATAGCTATAATAGGTACCCGAGATGCCTCGGCCAATGGGAGGTCGATAGCATACAGATTGGCCTCAAACCTTTCTAAGTTCTCTCCAATAGTTTCCGGGCTGGCCAGCGGGATTGATACGAGTGCACATGCAGGAGTTTTGAGAAACAGTGAAAGGACGATAGCTATTGTCCCGTTTTCCCTGTTGGATATTTATCCAAAAGAGAATGCCAGACTTTTCTCCGAGATAAAAGAGAAGGGACTCATCATAACGGAAGTTCCGCCTCACAAACCTCCTGATCAAGGAATGTTTCACGCTCGAAATAGAATAGTGGCGCTTTTGCCAGTTGGGATTGTTGTGATAGAGGCCTCTCTGAAATCTGGCACAATGGACACGGCAATGATGGCTCTGGACTTCGGAACGAAAGTTATGGCTGTCCCCGGCTCTCCTTCAGATCCACGTTCAGGCGGGTGCAACGACCTCATAAAAAAGGGAGTTCCGCTTATTGAAAACTATACAGATGTTCTAGAAGTGATGGCCAATTCTAAAAAGCAACGACAGCCCGAATTTCGCGGTTTTTCAAAGAGTCCAGCAAAGAGTCCTGCGTTTTCTGAAGAGCAACAACAGCCTGGACTTCGCGGTCTTTTGAATAATCCTGCAGCAGCTGGAAATCTTGAGGTCAAGGACATGAGTAATAAAATACTTACGATGTTATCTGTCGATATCCCAACTAGCTTAGAGTTTATTGCGCGAAGCATCAATATCGATATGCAGAGCTTGCTATGCCAAATATCAGAGCTCGAAATTCTCGGTAAAATTCGTAAATGCTCGACAAATGAGGTCCTCTTGCAAATGAGGCCATCTTAAATGGCTGATGCAGTAAAAGACTTCAAGAAAGGTCATAGGAAAAGAGTTATAGACAGACTTGAACAGGGAGCTTTCGTTTACAAATACGAAGTTGTCGAGATGATGCTGTTTTTGATATTCAAGAGGAAGGATACCAAAACTCTCGCAAAAACCTTGCTCGAAAGATTCGGATCTATAAACGGAATGTTAATGGCAGAGAAAGAGGAGATGCTGAAAATAGACGGTATCGGAGAGGCTTCATACAACTCATTGCAAATAATAAGAACTATTATCAGGGAAGCTTCCAAGGAGAGATTCGTAAACAAGGATATATTAGACTGTTTTGACGACGTGATCAGATATTGCCAAACCAACATGACAAATTTGAAAAATGAGGAGTTCAGGATTATATTCATGAATGGCGCCAAATACGTCATACGTGACGAGATTGTTCATCGAGGAACAATCGATTCGGTCAGCATCTGCTGCAGAGAAATCGCTCACAAGTGTATTCAATACGGAGCCAAGAACATAATTCTGGTGCATAATCACCCGAGCTTAGATCCAACTCCATCCGCAGACGATATTCAAATTACAAGAGAAATCGAAATAGCGTGCCTACTCTTCAATGTGAAAGTTATCGATCATATAATCATAGGCGGCGAAAAATACGTTTCCTTCAAGAATTTGTTACTGTTGCCAAAGTAAATGAAACTTAAAAAAACGTATATTTTCGAAGCTGGAATGAAATCAATCCAGATACCACCTTCTGGATTGGTTCATAAGACTATCACCCTTCTTCATAAAACCTCGGTTAGCCTTTGATGTCAGCAGAACCGTTAGGCGATTGATCAAAAGAATACTGACTCTTGTGAGATATTCCAAGCTATATATCTCATAGCACTATCGGTGATCATCTGCGTCTTGTCTACCACTTGATAACCACTTTCCCACTTAGCCGCAGGGAGTGTTAAATCATCAAATGTGCCACACAATAGCAGACTTAAAACCATCCCGTTTCTGAATGATCTTTCATCTTTTATCTCTACTCTTTTAAGTAGAGGCATCCTTTTAGAACCAAGTAATAAGAAAGAGATCAAGTAGGAACCATTCCTCTTTA
>JAIROR010000088.1 GCA_031257415.1 Holosporales bacterium
CTTCGGATAAAGCCGGAATTAAGAGAGGAGACATTATCCTGAAATTCAACGGAATCAGAATTTCTGAGAAAAATTCCTTGCAAAAGATCGTTGGAAACACGAAAATTGACTCTGCAGCCACCGTCAAGATTTGGCGCCAAAAGGACGGTAAGGACTGGAAAGAGATCGAGTTAGAAGTTAAAGTTGGTGATTTTGAGAAGGCAGTTGAATCTGGTCTCGTATCTCTTGACAATGGCTCTGAGAACGCGATGGTTGATAAGGAGGACGAAGAAGAAGAGGTTGCTGAGCTGGCTATTTCTGTTTCAAAGATTCCAGAAAGGATGAAGAAAAAAATTGCTCAAGAGTTTGCTGATAACGTTATTGTGACGAGGATCGATGAAACCAGATCTGCTGCTTTCTTCGAGCCGCCATTCCGTCCGAAAGACATTATCGTTTCAGCCAATAACACGGAAGTTCACAGTCCGAAGGAGCTCAAGAAAATTATAAATAAAGTTAAAAATGATTCCGCAAAGAACAGAAAACCTGTCCCATTTGTAGTCATCAGAAATAACTCTATGGTTATGATCGCAACGACTCTCAATTTGTCTGATGAGAAATCGGAGAAGAAAGAGAAAAAAGATTCTGATAAGGAGAAATCTTCAAATCGCAGATCCAAGGATATTTTTGGCGATGAAGATTCCAAGGAATGATGGATAGGATGTCTTGAGGTAGTTGTCGACAGAATTAAAAATAAATGGCTGATGTTTAGTGGAGAGAAGTCCTCTCGGAATGTAATAGGTGGGGTTAATAATTCAAGAGTTCCCCTTTTGTGTTTCGAGTTGTATAAGTGTGGCAAAAGTGTTGTCTTTGTCGCAGATTCTGAGAAGACGGCTCTGTATGTTAGGAAAGTGCTTGAAGGAGATCTTGCGAAATATAACGCACTGTGGTTTGCCGACTATAATGACGATTGCCGGGATCCACTTGCTGTTATTTCGCTGTCCTCTGCTTGCTATAGGGTGTTAAGCGAAAAGCCATATATAGCAATTACTACGATTCCAGCCATACACAAAAAAGTCGTTCCACCAAAATACTTCCTTGAAAGCTTCAAGATCAAGAAGAATTCTGAAATTCAGATGGTGTCTTTGCAAAGGTTGCTTGGCCAGTATGGATACACAAGGATGGACATAACGGTTGGTCAGGGCCAGTTCTCAGTCAGAGGAGGGATTATAGATATATTCCCAATAGTTTCTGATATTCCATATAGGATTGATTTTTTAGGTAATATTGTTGAGTCGATAAGAAAGTTCGATAGAGAAACTCAGCTGTCAAATTCAGAAATCGAAGAGATAAATATAACAAAGACATTAGATTTGTCTCAGAACAGCGACTGCACATTGCTTGATTATATAAACGATGATGCCATGTTTATTTTTGATTTTGGAATTTTCGATGAAAAGATAGCCAAGAACTTTGAATTTATCAAGACACAGCCGTTTAAAAATATACCTCCAGAAGTCCGGGAAGCGCCGGCAGGAGTCCCAGGAGTATCTGATGAAAGTTGTTTTGCCGACGACAATACATTGGCAGTAAATATACGAACAGAAAAAGGGATTCACTCATTTTTAGATGACATCAAAAAATATCAAAAAATAATAATTTCAGTTTCATCTCTTGGGGCAATTAATATAGTTTCTGATATCTTGAAGCCATATGGCAACTTCGAAGTTGTTCGTTCGGACCTGGCGGAAGGGTTCGTACGAAATGACACAGCTATATACACTGAGAAAGAATTATTCGGCTATACCCTCCGTTCTTCTCACAAGCGTCTCGAAAAGAAGACAGTTTTCAAGAACTATACCAATTTATTCATAGGTAATTATATAGTTCATAAAGAATACGGGATAGGTATTTTCAATGGACTTGTGAATATCGATGTTGGCGATTGCCCGCGCGATTTTCTTGAGCTTATTTATAGGGATAACGACAAACTATACGTTCCTGCAGAAAACATAGATCTTGTTTCGAAGTACGGAAATGATGGAACCGATATTGAGCTCGATAAACTTGGGGGAACTTCGTGGAAGAAGCGAAGAACTAGGATTCAAAAGAAGCTCCTCATCATAGCCGATAATCTTCTGAAAATAGCAGCCAAAAGGAAAACAGTGAAAGTAGAGCCAATTGAAATTGATAACGAGGAATACAGAAAATTTTGTCACGAATTTCCATATATCGAAACGGACGATCAGCTGGCCTCTATTGAGGATATAGTAAACGATTTGCATGGGACAACTCCGATGGACAGACTTATATGCGGTGATGTCGGTTTCGGAAAAACTGAGGTTGCATTGAGAGCAGCATTTATAGTGGCTTCTGCCGGAAGACAGGTTATTTTAATGGCTCCAACGACCATTCTGGTTAATCAACATTATAAGAATTTTACAGAGAGATTCAAAAATACAACAATTAGAGTGTGTAAACTATCAAGACTGATAAGCAATCCGAAAGAAGTCATAGCAAATATAGGTGATGGAAAGGTCGATATCATAATTGCAACTCACTCGATTCTTTCTTCAAAAATCAAATTTAAAAATATAGGAATGTTGATCATAGATGAAGAGCAGCATTTTGGAGTAAAGCAAAAAGAGTTTATAAAATCTCTTGGAGAAAATATTCACGTCATCACTATGACTGCAACGCCGATCCCCAGAACTCTCCAGATGTCTCTCTCAGGCATAAGGGAGCTCAGCATTATCGCCTCCGCTCCCTCGAATCGTCTGCCAGTCAAAACATTTATAATCGAGCAAAATGACGAGACCTTGAAGAGAGCGATTAGCACAGAGCTCGAACGAAAAGGCCAGGTCTTTGTCGTTTCTCCACGCATTGAATTTCTTGATAATTTATATAAAAAAATTCAACACTTAACAAGAGATAGCACAATTGATATTAAAGTAACGAATGGGACAGATCCATTAATAGAAGAAACTATAAATGATTTCTGTAACGGTAATGTAAACATTCTGATATCTACCAATATAATAGATTCTGGCATAGATATTCCAAATGCTAATACGATTATAATCGATAGGGCAGATATGTTCGGGTTATCGCAATTGTATCAACTGAGAGGAAGGGTAGGGCGCCAGGCAAATATTCAGGGCTATGCTTATATGTTTATTCCCAAGAATAAGAAAATAACAGAGGACGCTCAAAAAAGACTCCAGGTTATCGAGAAACTAACGGGACTAGGAGCCGGCTTTATATTGGCCAGCGAAGATATGGAAATAAGAGGAGCTGGTAATATAGTTGGCGATACTCAAACTGGACATATAAAGGACGTTGGCGTTGAGCTCTACAACAGCATGCTGGAAAGGGCCATTCTCATGAAAGAATCAGAAGAATTTTCTCCGCAGATCAATATCGGTATCCCTATTATGATTCCCAAAAATTATATAGAAGATGACAATTTGAGAATGAGCATATATAGACGAATAGGGGATATCGAAACAGTGGCAGATATCGAAGATATGGAATTTGAATTGGCAGATAGATTCGGTCGTATACCAGATGAATTATCAAATCTTCTTACCGTTATCAAAATCAAATTGTCATGCATTAAAGCAGGCATCGAGAAAATAGATGTTATGAAAAATGGAGTTTTGCTCTCCTTTTATAACAATGCATATCATACCCCCAGCAAAATAATACATTTTGTAGAAAAAAACAAAAATATGATGAAGTTTGCAAACGATAATAAAGTATTGATAAATAAGAAATGGCAAAGCACGTATGAAAGAACAAAAGACATATTAAGTATTGTAAAATTTCTGGAATAAGAAGTTTCATCCCGTTTTGGAGACTGTTGAATAATGTTTCACGTCGACCGTTTTGCAAAATCCCTATTCTATTGAATAATCTCTTTTGCTATAACTGGAATGTTTTGCATGAAATATTTGTTGCTCAAAAATTGATGAATACACTCGCAATCGAACCCCATTCAATAGTCTCTTTTGTATATACACAAACACCAAAAGATTGCCCGAGAGGAGGCAGGTTACCATTGGTATTTCCTGGGGATTCCGGGTCGGAAAAATCCACAATCTTTTGTTGATTGGGTATATACCTCAAAAAAACGTGAGACAGAAAGACGATTGTTGTGAAGTATTGTTGATAACTGCTAATAACAATTATAAATTACCAACATATACTTCCGTCCTGTATTATTTACATGTTAATCTTTATTTGGGGGGTATTGCCTGAGTTTGCAACACGCTCGAAGAAATCTCCTTCTTTGAGTTTACTGTTAATTTCATCTCTCCATTTTAAATTTTCATCGATTTGATCACTTGAATGTATACCATTGTTATAGTCTTCTTTAGAATATCCACAAATGCTATAGCCTTCTTCAAGCCCAAAACCGCTATTCTCAATTGTATCAAGAACCTTATCAGTAGGCTGAATACCCAAAACTTTAAACAACAAAGCATCTAAACAGGCACATATACGTATTTCCTCTTCTTGAGTCAATGAATCCCATATCACAGTTTCGGCAGATGCAGATCTAGTAATATTCAGTATATTATCAACGCATTCTCGTATATCTACTAATTTTGGTTTTAATTTATTTTCACAATACATGCTCAATGTAGTAACCATACTTTGAATATTAAGCCTCCCATCTGAAAATAATTTCTGGCCACCATCTGACATACGATCGCTATCTTCTCTCAAATAATAACGTATCTCCTGCCATAATGAGTCAATGAAGTGGCGAAGTGATCTGTATTCGCCATTAAAAATCCTATTGCCAAAACTGTTTTTGAAAATCCTATTGCCAGAACTGTCTTCGGAAACCATATTGCCAGAACTATCTATGAAAATCTTAGTGCCAATACCGTTTTCGGGATTCTCTTCCAAAGTCTTCTTGGAAGTCCTATTTTTAAGCATGTCTTCTAAAATCTTATTGCGAGTATCGTCTTTTAAAAGATTATTGCCAATACGGTTTACAATTGAATTTATCAACGCTTTCATTGTCGGGCTATTATCAATTTCGGTTTCCATGCTTTTCCTTTCATTTGCATAAGCTGGAAGTTGTCTTATCCTTTCTAATTTTTGCCTAGTAAAGGCATTATCTGCCCTAATAGCTTCATACACGTTCATGCCTGCATTTTCTAATTTTGCACTCTGACTGCTTGCATTTTCTAATTTTGAACTGCTTGCATAACAATACTGAATACACAAACACATCACTGCCCCTAATAATAACTTCTTCATAGTTCACCACTACAGAACGAACACAACATACACTTAGTATATCACTCGTTTCTCCCAGGAACAAGTATTATTATTTCAATTCTAGCCGTGCATAAATTCAGAAATAACTCTGCTTTTTATGATTAATTTCGAAATCCAGCGCCAAAAAAATAATCAGCAAAACCAACCAAAAATTAAGATTTTGTTAACTTTTCGGGGCTCAGTATTCGAGATACTACATTCTGTTTTACTTATTTGCCGCTCAAAAACCGTGCAAATTCTGAAGAATTTTTTTAAAAGGTG
>JAIROR010000042.1 GCA_031257415.1 Holosporales bacterium
ATAGAAGAGTATATCTGAGCGCAGTAAACATCACCTTACCGTAAAAGATTAAGTCGCCCCCGCCACCCAACGTACTTATTAGTATCTCATAAAAGAGTTAATAAATGGTTAAGGTTGGAGGGAAATGTTGGGTTTTTTGTGGATTACAAAAAAAAGAAACAAACAATCTCATGAAATCGACCCAGGAGCCGTCTCCGGTCGATTTCATTCCAAATATCCACTTTAAAAGCGAATGCTTTTAAAGTTTCTTGAACGTCACCCAACGTACTTATTAGTATCTCATAAAAGAGTTAATAAATGGTTAAGGTTGTGAGGGAAAGGTTGGGGTTTTCGAAAGATTGTAAAAAAGACGCAACAATTCTGTGATTGAAGTTTCCAGAAGTAATCCAAAGAACAAAAAAGATAATCTTCAGTATCTCACACAAAGGTTAAAGAATCGTTAACGTTGTAGGGAAATGTTGGGGTTTTTTGGCTCCACATTGGCAACTATGTTGGCGACTGCGATTACAACTGCGTTTACGACTCCTTCATTTTGTGATATGATAATCGTTGTTGTACCAACCAGTTTAGTGGAAGCCTCAGCGATGATAGGAAACGATGAATTTGCCAAAATTTGCAAACTCGCCAAAATACGTATAGAAAAAGAGGATCTTGAATCGTTTATAACTAAATTCAATAACGTTTTGGATTGGGTGGCGGAGCTAGAGAAGATTGATGTTTCGGGTATTCAGTTAATCGATGAGGATGAGGTAGTAGGGACCGTTGAGGCAAAGGATGAGAGCGTTGAATGGAATCACAGGGACTCCATCTTTGCGAATACCAAACACAAAAGGTTTGATATGTTTTCGGTTCCGAAAGTAATTGAGTGAGGAGGGGGGGGGTGGCTGATGAATAGACCAGTTGTGGCAAAGTTAGAAGGGG
The DNA here is from genome assembly GCA_031257415.1 of Holosporales bacterium. Lineage (GTDB taxonomy): Bacteria > Pseudomonadota > Alphaproteobacteria > RUG11792 > RUG11792 > JAIROR01. The sequence goes on from JAIROR010000042.1 coordinate 922, forward strand.
TAATCCTAGATCTATCGAGAGTTGGCGAAGTTGATGGGGCGCAAATACTGACGACCAACGATAAGGCAGACGTTTTGCCAGTAATACGGCATGGAGCGGCGCACGTCATGGCGATGGCTCTGAAGGAAATTGATCCTGGCATTGAGCTTGCCATAGGCCCTGTTATTGAAAACGGTTTCTATTATGATTTTAAATCGAAGAGGATTTTCACAGTCTCTGACTTCGAAGAAATTGAGAAAGTGATGAGGGATATTGTCAATGCGGCCATACCATTTAAGAGGGAGGAATTGAGCTCAGACGAAGCAATAAAGCTGTTTTCTTCTAGGAATGAGCCGTTCAAAGTGGAGCTTATAAGAGATCTGGGTGTTCCTTCTGTGGGCATCTATAGTATTGGTGATTTTATTGATCTCTGCAAAGGCCCCCATGTTCCAGATACCTCGTTTATCCAGGCAGATGCATTTAAGCTTATGAGCGTTGCTGGAGCATATTGGCGAGGCAATAGTTCAAATGACATGCTCCAGAGAATATACGGAACTGCTTGGCTAGATGCTTCAGACATGGCCGAACATCTGAGGATGGTGAAAGAAGCCGAGGCAAGGGATCATAGGAAACTTGGTCCGGAACTTGATATTTTTAATATATACGAGGAAGCCGTCGGAAGTATTTTCTGGCTCAAAAATGGATGTGTTCTGTTTAATTTAGTGAAGGAATACATAGCGCAAACGATTAAAAAGCACGGATACTTTCAGGTTCAAACTCCGCAGCTATTAAGCAGGTCTCTTTGGGAAACGTCAGGACACTGGGACAAGTTCAGAGAGAATATGTTTATTGTGGCAGAAGAAGACAACAGGTTTATGGCCGTTAAGCCAATGAATTGTCCTGGGCACATTCTAATATACAAGAATGGATCCGTTAAGAGCTATCGTGATTTACCGATTAGAATGGCCGAGTTCGGTTTATGCCATCGCAATGAGTCATCTGGATCGCTACATGGACTTATGAGGCTCAGGGCTTTTATGCAGGACGATGGACATATCTTCTGTTCTGAGGACCAAATTGTTTCCGAAACCCAGAATTTTTGCTCCCTTTTGAAAGAAGTATATGCCAAGTTTGGCTTTGCGGACATAGCGGTTAAGTTTTCGGATAGGCCAGAAAAAAGAGTTGGAAGTGATGAAAGCTGGGATATAGCCGAAAAGGCTCTCAGAGAAGCAGCCGATGCCTCGGGGTTGGAATACTCAATAAACAAAGGAGAAGGAGCGTTCTACGGTCCCAAGCTCGAATTCGTACTTAAAGACTGCATAGGAAGGGATTGGCAATGTGGAACGCTGCAAGTCGATTTCAACCTCCCTCAAAGATTCGACATTGGGTATATAGACAGCGATGGCTCAAGAAAATGCTCAGTAATGCTACACAGGGCGGTTGTTGGTTCTCTTGAGAGGTTCATAGGAATCCTGATTGAAAATTATGCCGGGAAATTCCCATTTTGGCTTAGCCCAGTCCAAATGGCCGTTACTTCAATAACTGAAGAGGCAGGCCAATACGCCGCAAGTATTCACAATTCCCTTCTTGAAAAAAACTTCAGAAGTGTTCTTGATATAGATAATGAAAAAATAACATACAAGATTAGGAAACACTCCGTACGAAAGATACCAGCAATTGTGATAGTTGGTAAAAAGGAAATGGAGAGCAATACAATTTCTATTAGGAAGCTTGGCTCTAACGAAACAGAGACCATTTCTGTGGATCAAATGCTCGGTTATTTTGGTGAATTGTGCAAATAGGAGGTGTTCAGAAATTTTCGATGCTCGACTACCCAGGGCAGATATCGGCGGTTGTTTTCTGTCAGGGGTGCTCGCTGAGGTGCCCATACTGCCACAACAAGGAATTTCAGGAATTTAAAAATGGAAATGTAGCCGAAGAGGATTTTCTAGATTTCCTGCGGAGAAGACAGGGTGCTCTCGATGCAATAGTATTCAGCGGTGGAGAACCAATACTGCAGCACGATATAAGAGAAAAAATCATTATAACCAAGAAAATGGGCTATTTGATTGGGCTTCATACATCAGGAATCGATCATAAGGCTTTGCAGAGCGTTATTGATCTTGTCGATTGGGTCGGTTTTGATTTTAAGACGATATTCGAAAAGTATCACTTGGTGGCGAAGAATGAAGATGCCGGTGGTATGGTGTTCGAAAGCCTGGGGCTGCTTATCAATAATGGAATCAATTTTGAAGTGCGGACAACCTATGACAACGATATCGTTACTGAAGAAGACTTGCCAGTTATGGCCAACGTCCTAAAAAAGAATGGTATAAATAAGTGGTTTTTGCAAAGATGCATCCTCAGATACGAAAACAAAGATGAGGTCGTGATCCCCCTCCCGGATAGGATTGTGATAGATGAGTTATCTGAGATCGTTGAGGTCGAACTGAGAATTTAAAAGCGTAGCCACGAATTCTATAACAATATTCTATAACAATATCCATGGCAATTCGCCAATAAGTATCCATAGCAATTCGCCAATAAGTATCCATGGCAATTCGCCAATAAGTATCCATGGCAATTCGCCAATAAGTATCCATGGCAATTCGCCAATAAGTATCCATGGCAATTCGCCAATAAGTATCCA
>JAIROR010000109.1 GCA_031257415.1 Holosporales bacterium
TGGATAATTCTTATTACGGCATCCAAGGTTAATTATTGCGGTCAGTGGAATTAGAAGTTCTTTGAATCTTTCAGCATTCTGCGGGAGCATATTTGGAAAATTTTGCAAATAATAATCCGGTATTTCAGCAAGTTTGTGGTCGTAAAACAGCTGCAGAATGCGCAAAGCAGTCTCATCCTGCCCTATATCATCCCTAATTACCTGATCGAGAAGGTTCCTATCAGGAAGAAGTTTTGGTTCCGCCGCATTCCGCCTCTTTTCCAGTTCATCGAATTCAGGTGTATCTAACCTGTTGACAGGATTAATTCAACTAAAATTTTATTTACATAAAACTTCCACTTCTCGAATTTTTCTCAAAAAAAAACGAGTTGTTAAAAGATATTTTTTCTGGCCAAGGATTACAACTTAGAATTTGTTTTTGGCCAGATTATTCGCGAGACTAGCCCAAAGGTTTGTCTATCTCTATCACAGATTCTTCTTTTACATATCCGTCGCGTAATATCGCATTGAGGTGCACAATCATCTTGCGCATCACCGCCACCAGCGCCACCATTTTTTTCTTTTTCATCTGCAAAAGATGCTCATAATAGTCGGACAGCTGCCGATTATATCGAATTGCGCTTAGGCTGGCCATAAACATCGTACTTCTAACGAAATGTCTGCCGCCTATTCTGGTGCTGCTGTACTTTTTCGTTTGGCCGCTCTCCTTCGCATAGGGAACTAATCCCGCCAGCGCCGCTATTGCGTCACCGCTGATTTCCCCCAATTCCGGCAGACAGGCCAACAAATTAATCGCCGTCTGTTTCCCAACCCCCTTGTATTGGCACATCAATTCCAATTTTTTCTTTAAATCCTCTTGGCCGGCAATTAGTTCCTCAATCTCCTTCTGAATGTCCAGGATGTTTTTGTCCATACTTTCTAATGTTTGCTGCACGTTATCTTTTATGAGCCGTAATCCCGGCGACTGAAGTCGGTTCTTGTTTTTCGCGCGATCTGCCTTTAGAGCCGCCAAATACAACGCTAATTCACGAATCTTTTCCTGGACTAAAGATGGCGGCTTATACGCTTCCAGTAGATGGCAACGATCTCTTCCATAGTCCGAGAGACCTCGAGCGTCTATTTTATCGGTTTTGGCTTTTTGGCCAAAGGATGTAATATAGCTCTTGGTCATGTTATTGTTTGCTCTATGTATTGTAAAACCACAATCTAATAGGGTGTCGATGCAGGTACTTTCGTAGCCTCCGGAGTTCTCCATAACAACCAGAGTTTCCTCCGCCTTAAACATTTGGAAAAACCTTTTTATGTCTTCTTTGGCGTTTTCCACCACCGTATATTTGTCCGTAGCGCTGCAGAAAACATCGATTTTCTTCTTCGCCACGTCTATACCAATGAAATTTTCGAAAGTACCTGTCATATTTTCCTCCAGATTGTTAACGCATTCCTAGAGACCGCTGCGTAATGGAATAATTGCGAAGGATTTGTTAATATTTTGGAGTATTGGAAGTTTTTGGAGGTTCTAAAGATGAAAAGTTTTTTAAAACTGGCGGCGGAGAGTCGCGTTAGGAACAATAATTTGCTGAAAGTGGATAGCATAATCGATTGGGACCAGCTTCGCTTGGTGTTGAAGAAGATAGATCGTTCTGGCCTTGGTCCGACCGGCTACGATACGCTAAAGCTGCTGAAAGCGCTGATATTGCAGGCCTGGTATAGTTTATCGGACCCGGAGCTGGAGGAATCGCTCCGGGTTCGCATGGATTTTCTACTGTTCACGGATCTCGACGAGAACGTCCCGGATTCCACGACCATCTGCCGTTTCCGCAATCTGCTGATATCGAGAGGTTTGCTGGAAAAGGCGCTGAAGAATATCAATCGCCAATTGGAAGAGAAGAATCTCAAGGTGAAGCCGACGGAGGGAGCGATCGTGGATGCCACCATCATCGAATCTGCGGCGGCTCCGCAGAAGACCATCGACGCAATTCCGATTGATAGAGAGGAGGAAGGTACGGTCTACGAAGCGTCAGACGTGCAATTGTCGGCCGACAAAGACGCCCGCTGGTTGAAAAAAGGCAACCGCAGCTATTTCGGCTACAAATCCTTTGTGACAGTGGGGGCCCGGCAGGGATACGTCGAAAAAGTGGCGGTTACGCCGGCCAACGTCTCCGAATGCAAATATTTTGAGAAGGCCATCGAAGGCGTTGAAACGTCAAGATACTACGCCGATAAAGGCTACGCGTCGGCTGAAAATCGAGCCATTTTGAAGAAGAAAGGCGTGAAAAGTGCCATCATGCACGCCGCTCGCAAAAACAACCCGCTGGGACACTGGCAAAAAGTCTTCAACAAGCTGGTATCCAGGGTCAGATACAGGGTCGAACAGGCTTTCGGAACCATGAAAAGAAAATTCAACTTCACTCGAGCCTCATACTTCGGAACCGAAAAAGTCCTCGGACAGTGCCTGCTCAAGGCCATCGCATTCAACTTGCTCAAAGCTATAAATATCGCATAATGCAGCAAAATGATAACAAAATGGAAATAATTGCTTGAAAAATAAAGAAAATTACCAAGCCTAAACCGCAGATTTATTCTTTAATCCACTCAATCTTGTCCTCTCAATCAGATCCATCATAAAAAACACCATTTATGCAGCGGTCTCTAATAATGTGTTTTTTTATATGTTTTCCTATTTTTGCTATTCCTTCACAATTTGGGATGAGAGTTTTTAATGTTGGATCTGCGAATTTTGTTTTGCTTAGCTCGCAAGATTCTCTAGGAGTAACAAGGCATTTAGTTGTTGATGCTGGATTTGATAGGCAGAAGCCATCGCTTGGGCAAGTAAATAGTAGATGTGGCTATACTGTATCATCTTCGGATGAAGTTCTCCAAGAAGTGATTTCTACGATAGGAATGAGTAACTTTTCTGTTATCATTTCACATCTTGATGAGGATCATTGGAACCTTTTAGAAGAATTAAAGAAAGCTAACCTGCAAGCTAACAAAGTAGTTATAGGAAGTAATTCTAAAGTCGCACTTTCAGAAGGAATTACGGGTTTGTCAAACACTGTGCTTGAAATTCAAAATAAGGTAGATGGGACTGTTGTTTTCAGTAAAACTATGGGATTATCGCATACTTCTGCGCCAGCACAGGCAACATCAAGTTTTGATGTAGCTCAAAGTTTAGAAAATTGCTTGGGAATAGGTGTCAGTGGTAAATGATCCCCGCCGCAA
>JAIROR010000110.1 GCA_031257415.1 Holosporales bacterium
ACACATCCCCCACCCCACACACCCCTCCTCCCCCAACCCCTAGTCACCCCCACCCCCCACACAAACATACACACGCCCGCCCCGGGGGGGGCGGGCGCTTCTGATTTGTCGCAAAATACATGGACATACTACAGAATTCGTTTTTGGTATCATGGCAATAGCGTGCTTTCCCATCCCTGTATCAGGAGGTGTTTCCTCGGTGAAATCTCATAACAATGCTAGAAAAACAAAGATTTCTTCACAACGAAATTCCCATATAGAAATTGAAAAGGCGGCAGAGAATAAATCGCAGGCTCCAATGCGGGCTCGTAAAAGGGCCAGTCAAAAGCCTGTCGCAAAACCAGCCAAGAGAAAAGGGAAGATATGCAAAATGGCATCACTGCTCTTGGCTCTTGCTGTATGTTTCTTCTTGTTATACAAAGGCCTATTCTTTTTTAATCGCTTTTTTCTGGAGATTACAGAGAAGATGGGGTTTGTGATCAGCGATATATACCTAACAGAGGAAGGCCCTGTTCCGGGAAACTCGGTCTCGAAGTATATAAAAATAAAGAGAAACCAGGCTATTTTTGCCAGCTCAACACTCGATATCACACGAGATATATTAGAAAACAAGTGGGTTAAAGACGTGACAGTCCACAAAGGATTTCCAAACAAAATCAGTATTTCCGTGGTCTATAAAATGGGAGTTGCCATCTTTCAACAGAATTCCAGGTTCACGATAATAGATGAAAACGGAGAGGATATAGTCGAAATCAGCAAATCCGAAATAAATCCAGACATGCCAACTATTGTCGGGGCCAAGGCGAGAAAGCAGTTTTTCTCGTTTTTAAGAACCTTGGATAGGTATCCAACGGTTAGGAGGAAGTTGAACTCAATGGCCTTTATCAGAGAGAGAAGATGGGATATAATAGTTTCTGGAGGGATTGTCGTTAAGCTTCCTGAGACAGATGTGAATGCCTCTCTAAGCTCTCTTGAAATAATTTTAAAAAATCCCAATTTCAATGTGAGAACGGTGAAAGTTATAGATATGAGGCAGAAAGAGCGCACGATAATATCAGGCGTGAAGATCGCTGAAGAAACAAAAAGCCCCGGAAAGAAAAAAGTATAGAGGCTCTCAATCTGCAAGAGATTTTAGACTTCCTTCGAATCCGAACCCCCGTCTCACTTTAGGGTACATATATGGGGAAAAATGCATTCCTGAACCGTCGCGGGGGATATTTTCGTCGGAGTTAGGGATTAATTGCATTCACCTTCACTCATCATGGCTATCTTCATCCCGCAACCTTGAGGTCATTTTATTGAGGGCTTCTTCATTGATCTTCACCGACCGCTGTGACTTAAGAGCCAAATACGTGACTTTCTCGATATCATTTGCGGCGCCATCGTCTATGTATTGGAGGACGAGATTATTAAAACTGGGGTCAGACGTAGACGACTTTTCCGCCTCTTTAACTCCGATAATGATAAAATCGCCACTATTATCGGTGAAGTATTGAGCCCTCCCCACTTTGAGACTAGCCACAAGGTCCATGATAGCGTTTATATCTGGAATGATTTCAAGCAGACTTTCAACCTCTTTGGAGGGGGTTTTCCCGTGCAGAACAAGGTCTTTTTTTGATACTTTGATGGTTCTGGCATTCTTCAAAGCGCTGATACTTTTTATCGAATCCTCGGCTCTATCCACGATCTTCTCAACAACTGCTCTTGCTTTCTCCTTCCTTTTCGCGTCCTTAAAATCAGTTGAGACTTTTTCGTGAATGCTTTCAAGACTCTGAACATGCTCCTTCTCAACCTTATCAACAAAAACAACAAACGAAAGAGTATCGACTTCGTGGGATTCGATGGTGGTGCTGGCCTGTCCTTCAGACGTACTGAAGACCGCCTCCTGGAGTTCCTTTCTAGTTGCCTCATCGCTTGCCATCTTCTCAATTTCTGGAATGCTAGCGGTGGCCGCCGCCAGATTCTTAATCTTCACAACTGGCATCTTGGTTATTCGCGAGACCTCTTCAATCGAAGCTCCTGCCGCAAAGCTGTCATCTATTTTGTTTTTCAAAACCTTGACTTTTTGATAAAACTCGGGAGTATTAATTTTTTCACTCTTAAGTATATTCTCTATCTCTTCATTTATTTCTTCCTGCGATTTCTTGTCAGCGTGTTCGATTTTTTTAACAATATATATATAATACAGGTCGCCGACGTTATGGATACTCGATATTCCATTCTCCTTCAGCGTGAACAACTCTTCTCCAATCTTCGGCAAAAAACTCTGTTGCTCCATGCCCTCAAGATCTTCAGTCTTCACCCTGTATTTTTTCTTGATATCCTTGATCGCTGCGCTATTTTTCTTAATCATCTTCCAAATTTTGTTCGCTTGTTCACTGGTTTCAAAGGACAATCTTTCAAAATCTCTATACTCCTTCGACTGAAAAGATTCCTTATTGGCTTCATAATACTCGTCTATCTCTTCCTTGCTAATCTTCAAATCCTTCGACAAAGTTGAATAATCTATCACAAGAACAGATACATCTCTTAATTCTGGCTTCTTATATTTGTCTACATTAGAAGCGTAGAATTCTTCAATATCGGCTTCTGAAATCTCAGTATCCAGCTCCATATCGGCCACTTTCACTTTCCCAGTCACAAGAGTTCTTTTTAGATCAAACTCTCCAACTATCATGTCCTTAACGAAGGCAGGAATTCTATACCCAACGGAAACAGGGTGGGTGAGCTGCCTTTTCAAAGCATCCTTCGCAATAGCATTTAAAAAAGTTGCTTCGCTCATGCCAGATCTTTGAAGAACAAGTGTATACAAATTCGCATCAAACACCCCGTCTTTCTGGAATTCCGGAATGCTCTCAATAATGCGATAGAGCAACTTCTTTGAGGTCATTATGCGGTATTTCTGAAATGTCTGTTCAAAAACACATTCGGCAAGCAACTTGTCAACAACAATTTTCTTGATATCAATATTTTTCAAATCTTCTTCTGTTAGAGCGACCATCCCGGAATTCATGATCCTCTGCTTCGTTTGAGAATATTCTCGAGAAAACCCATCGGACGTCACAGTCGCGTCGTCAACCTTGATAACCGGCTTCGAAGCAGAATAATTCCTTATGATATCTCCGACTCCCCATAAGCAAAAGCTGAAAATTATGGCCCCAAAAAGAATCTTCGCGAACCAACTTTGAGAGGCGTTCCTAAACATATCTAACATGGCGGGACTGCTTAAAAATCACAAAAAACACACTCAACACATTGATGATACTAGAAAATCCAGGAAAACTCAATATGTTTTGGCCAATCATCTGGCGCCGCCCTGAGGATATCAAAATCCGATTCTGAGATTGTCGTTTGTTTTTTTGGGATTCGTGGCAACCGCAACAGCTTCGCATCGCGAACACTTGCCATCTAAAACTGAGGCCCCAAGGCGTGGGGCCAAACACAAACTCCCATAAATCATACATATGAGGGGTTCGCATATGAGGGGTTCGTAAGTGGGCCAGAGACCAATTTGTCATAAGCCCCCAGCGAGACGGCTCTACCCCAGCGAGACGGCTCTATGAAGTGCGCAGATGCAGGCGTCTTGCCTGCTCCTTCGTTCTAGAGCCACTTGTTGCCCAAGAGTATACATAGCTCTTTTGAGTTTAAATATTTCTACTTCGCTCACTGCGGTTGACGCTATTATTCCTTCTCTTGGTATTCCTTCTACTTCTTCTTCCATTGAATTTCCGCCACCAATGTTATAAATCAAATGTCGAGAGTTCGTTGTATAGAAGGTAAAGGATACTAGCCAACTTATTTCGGCCCTCTTCTGTTTTTAGAAGATTACTTACAGCTGCAGTTATTCCTAAGTCAGGGGCAGCACTTGGTGGAGAGTCGTCAGGTAGTCCAGACAACAACTGTTCCATATACCGCGTGAGGCTAAGCCGCTCTTGAATATATCCTGTAGCTTGTGGAGCGCATACATCGACAACTTCTCGTAATAAAAAAACAATTAATAGCTGTAGATTATTGTCTACATTTTCCTGCAGCAATTTGACTATGGCTTCTTTAAACTCTGCGTTGTGAGTATGAATAGTATTTTTAGCTTTTGCCCTTTTCATTTTTTCCTCGATTATCTCTGATGTCTCTGCTTTATTTTTAAATGTCTTTACTTTTTTGAGTTTGAATGTTTCTACTTCGCTCATTGCGGTTGACCCTACTATTATTTCTCTTGGCACTCCTTCTACTTCTTCATTCATTATATCGTTATACTTTCTATTAATATCATTTTGGACAATATAGTTGAGATCCGGAATGAGATTAGGCACTCCAAAACTTGAGCTAGAACTGGAGCTAGGACTGAAACTAGAACTGGAACTCGAGCTAGAACTGAAGCTAGAACTCGAACTTGAGCTAGGACTCGAGCTAGGACTCGAACTAGGACTCGAACTAGGACTGAAATCATGATTTGGAGTTAGAGGCTTACTTGGTTTCTCTTGGAGGCAGTATTCAACAGTGGAGTATAACGCACAGACCTTTGAGGAAAGATCATCCACCGTCACTGTCTCGTCAGCTTTAGGTACTTTCTCTTTCCACGCTGCTTTATTCTCTCGTACCAGGTCTATAGTGGACGACGTCAGTCCTGCAAACCAACGTTCCCGTTCTACATCTTTTTTATCTTTTTCTATCTGTTTTGCTGACTCTGCATTGAGCACTCGCATCAACAAGTTTTCATCACAGATCGTTTTATCAACGGCATCAAAATCGGCACCACCGTGCGTTCCCATGAATAGTTCTTTCGCAAAATTACTAACAGTGTTTAATAGATCGCCTAATCCTATTTGTCCATTTCGAATAAGGTGTGTAAATATGTATGTCATCCCGCTGGAAACACCTTCGATTGTATCCTTCTCTAACACGGGTATGAGCGAATTAATGCATTCCAATTTGCTGAATAGGACACATAGTAATTCGTCAATTATGCTATCCTTTAAATTAATCTTTAATTCGTTAATCTTTAATTCGTCAATCTCCTGAATCATTGTTAATATCTTTTGGGTAAGAACATGTAACCTATCACAATCCCAAATAGCTGTTTGGTTATTGCAAAAATTTACAATCTCGCGTGTAAGGATGAATTGCGTCCAATATTTGACCGACTTTCGTGTATTATCTTTATCCTTTCTAACGTCAAAAAACATCATCGTAGTCGCAGTAGGATGCAGATTTTCCACCT
>JAIROR010000103.1 GCA_031257415.1 Holosporales bacterium
CTTGCAGAACCAGTCCAGAAGCAGATTTTAAAAGCTCCCGACTTTCTTCAAAATACATATGATTCACACATATGTTTATGATTGACGAAGGAGCCACCGATAGGACGTAATGTGACGTAGTGGGACAAACATGGGACAAAAAATTTTTCTTGCATAAAAATAAAAAAGCATGTTACCATATTATTAACACCTGTTCTTGCGGGCTCTCTTTCCTTGGAAAGTTCGCTGGGTTAACCAGGAGGGTGTTGGTGTATGTGTGTGTCTCTTGGAGTCGGATGATGGTCTTGCGAAATCGATCGAGAGTGGCTTTCTAGATCTGTGTATCCATGGGTTAAATCTGTGTTATAGGCTACTTTCCGAAGATCGGCACAGTCTGTTTCTCGCCTTATCGCAATGGCCATGTTATCCCCAAGTAACGCCCAAGCAACTCCCGGGCACACCCAGCTTTGGGGCTCCGTTTCTTCCTTCCAAGAAACCCCGATTCTGGCTACTTCAAAAAGGAGCCCATTGTTGCAAGAAACCGTTGAGCGCATCAGCATTCGGCCTCATTCGGCGCAGCTTCATAACGGATTGTAAAATCACAGCGGATCTCAAAGTCTACAGGCCCATCTTTTTCAGGTATTGGCCTGTATAGCTCCGTTCGCACATTGCGATTTCCTCCGGAGTACCAACAGCCACGACCTCGCCACCTCTGTCTCCTCCGTCCCTACCTATATCGATTATCCAATCTGCTGTTTTTATGACATCAAGATTGTGTTCGATAATAATGATTGTGTTGCCATGTTCGACGAAGATTTGCAGGATCTCGAGAAGCTTCTTAATATCGTCCATATGAAGACCTGTTGTTGGTTCATCCAATATATACAGCGTATTTCCGGTTGATCTCTTGGACAATTCCTTGGATAACTTAACGCGCTGGGCCTCGCCGCCCGACAGAATTGTCGCCTTGTGACCAATGGTGAGATATCCGAGACCGACTCTGCACAAATACTCCAGCTTTTGGTATATAGATTGTTGATTCTTGAATAGATCCGCGCCTTCATCGATTGTCATATCGAGAACGTCTGCTATACTCTTTCCTCTGAATTTAACCTCGAGAGTTTCCCTGTTATATCTCTTTCCATTGCACTGGTCGCACATAACATACACATCCGGCAGGAAGTGCATTTCAACCTTTGTTACGCCGTCTCCCTTGCAGGCATCGCATCTGCCCCCCTTGACATTAAATGAGAAGCGAGAACTGGTATACCCCCTGGCGCGTGCTTCCGGCATACTCGCAAAGAGATTTCTTATATCGGTGAAACAGCCTATATATGTCGCAGGGTTAGATCTTGGGGTCCTCCCTATTGGGGACTGATCAATGTCGACAACCTTATCGATAAGATCAAGTCCCCTGATGCTTTCAACATTCAAGATGTTTGCCTTTTTATGTGCAGATATTTTATTATATGCAGCTTTAAACAACGTATCTATAACGAGAGTTGACTTGCCGGAGCCGGAAACACCTGTGACGCACGTCAGGGCCCCCAGCGGAAACTTAACACTTACATTCTTTAGGTTATTTGCAGTCGCCCCAACGATTTCTATGCATCTATGAAGATTGATTTGTTTTCTTCGCTTGGGAACGGGAATAAACAACTCCCCAGAAAGATACTTTCCGGTTAGGCTGTTTTCATTGCTTATAACCTGCTCGACCGTCCCTGCCGCCATAACCTCGCCGCCGTGCTCTCCAGCGCGTGGCCCCATGTCGATTATCCAATCGGCGGCTTTCATTGTTTCATCGTCGTGCTCAACGACAATGACTGTGTTTTCGTTCTCTTTAAGCTTCTTTAATGTATCTATCAGCTTTTGGTTATCCTTCTGATGGAGACCTATTGACGGTTCATCCAAAACGTATAAAACACCAGATAACCCGGACCCTATCTGGGAAGCAAGTCTGATTCTCTGCGCCTCCCCTCCTGAAAGAGTTTCCGATGGCCTAGATAACGCCAGGTACTGCAGGCCAACATTCATGAGGAATCCCAGTCTATTCTTGATTTCAGTTACAATTTTCTCCGAAATACTTTTCTCTTTACTGGTTAGCCTCTCATACATGTCGCCGAACCAGTTTGCAGCATCCTCAATGGACATATCAGAAACTTCGGCTATATTCTTGCCATCGATCTTGACGGCGAGGGCTTCTTTGCAAAGTCTAGCCCCCTTGCACTCCGAGCAGGGATCCTTGTCGACGGAACGAGTTGGACACCCAAAAACTACTTCATTTTCATCGGTTTCTTCGGCATCCCAAAGACCCATTAAACCTTTAAATGGACTTGCCGTTATTACCCCCCAGCTCTCAACGAATCCCACTCCTCCGCATTTCTTGCAGGCTCCATAGGGGCTATTAAATGAAAATAGTTTGGGGGCTATCTCGGGAATGCAGAATCCAGAAACGGGGCACGCGAATTTCTCCGAGAAGAGCCTCTCCTCTCCAGTCTCGAAGTCCTTAACTATCAGGACCCCCCCTCCATTGCTCAATGCTATCTCGACTGAATTCGCAACTCTTTGCCTGAGCTCTGGGTCAGGCGACGTGGAAACTCTGTCTATAACGAGTAAAATATCGTGCTTCTTGGTTTTCGCCAGAGCAACGATATCGTTTAGATCAGAAAGAGTCCCATCTATAAACGCCTTTTCGAAACCATTTCTTCTCGCCGTGGAAAGCTCCATTTTGAATTCACCTTTCTTTTGCTGCGCTATTGGGGCGAGAATGTATATTTTGGTGCCATTTTTTATTTTCAATATTTCATCAATTATCTGCGACGATGTCTGAGCTTTAATGGGGAGCCCCGTTGCTGGAGAGTGTGGAACTCCTACGCGGGCGTATAGAAGGCGCAGATAATCATATATTTCTGTGATTGTTCCGACGGTCGACCTCGGATTCTTAGAAATAGTCTTTTGTTCTATCGATATCGACGGGCTCAAGCCGTCAATCCTGTCCACGTCCGGTTTTGGCATCAGATTAAGAAATTGCCGAGCATACGAAGAAAGGCTTTCGACATACCTTCGTTGTCCTTCGGCATACAGAGTATCGAAGGCAAGCGTAGACTTGCCAGAACCACTGATACCAGTTATAACAACCAACTTGTTTTTTGGTATGTCGAGGCTTACATTTTTAAGATTGTGCTCTCTAGCTCCTCTTATTTTGATCTTACTCATACTTCAATCTCACTCTTTTCATTTCTCTAAACTTGAACATATAGCTCTGACGGCGGCATCTGCCTCATAGAAACATGAAACCAAATTCCTCCTCTTGCTACAGTACACTGCAACATCGCCAATCGCATAAACTCCAAACGCTTCTGTCTCCATAGTATATACATTAACCTTGATCAAGTCACCATTATTAAAACACACCCCAAGATCTCTAAGACCAAATATGTCGCATGGAGATGCTTTAAATCCACAGCAAAACACAACGTGATCACAGGAAATTTCTCCGCGGCTGGTGATGACGGCGTTTCCATCTGTAATTCCTAAAACCTCGAGAGACAATCTGATATCTACGTTTTTCATTCCTTGAGCCGCTTTGACTTTGCTGTATTCCGCTGTCAAAGCCTCTTTCTTATGAGCTATTATAATTTTCTTAGCATATCTGCTAATGGCAATCGCAAGATCCAAAGCTGAATCGCCACCCCCAACGATGACGACCTCTTTGTCAGCATATTTATCAACACAAGAAGCCGTATCGAAACAATAGTGTTGCACAAATCCATCATCCCTATCGGTGGCTCCTTTGATAGGGATGCGCGGCTCCATATTACCAATTCCAGTTGCGAGTATTGCTCGTTTCGCAAAAAATTTCCCATTATTCAATGCAAATCCGGCACCATCTCGTTTTATATCAAAGACCTTTTCATTAATAAGGAGTCGCTCGTCTGGCAAACACTGCCTTTTCAGAGAATTTATAAATTCACCTGCCCTAATATTGAGAACTCCAGGAACTCCGTATACTTCTTTATCAGAGTAAAACGAAATGCACTGCCCTCCGACAAAAGGCAAGACCTCAAAAAGCAGAGAAGTTATTCCATTTGACTGACACCTGCGACTGGCATACAACCCAGCCGCCCCAGCTCCGATAATGGCAACATCAACAAAATCACCTGGTTTTGGCTTCTTTTCACCCAATCCTTTTTCAATATCTACTTCGGATTTCATACTATTAATATCCACATCAACAAAATCACCTGGTTTTGACTTCTCTTCAACCAATCCTTTTTCAATATCCGCCTCGGATTTCATATCAATATCAACGCCAAACCCAGGAGCGCACAAACCCACTTGGTCCTTCTATTTGGCCATTCTATTTTAATCATCGCCCACACTAGAAAAACTACCGAGCTACAACAACTCCAAAAGAATCAAGACAGGATGTGCAGCCAAGCTATTTCCCTTCTCCGGTGGCAACTTTAACTTCTCCGGTGGCAACTTCGACTCCTCCAGTGGCAACTTTAACTTCCTCGGTAACAACTTCGACTCCTCCAGTGGCAACTTTAACTTCCTCGGTAGCAACTTCGACTCCCCCAGTAGCAATCTTGACCTTCTTGTGCAATCTCGAAATCTTTCTAGAGGCAGTATTTTTATGCATGATATTCTTCGCCGCTCCCTTCATGATTTCTTTTTGCGCCTTCGAAAATGCATCCAAGATCTGCCCGTTCTCACGATGCCCCAAAATCGCCTGCTCGACCTTCTTTATAAAGGTCTTAATCCTACTCAAGCGACTGGTATTAACCTCTGTCTGCCTAATCGTTTTCCTTATGCTCTTCTTGGAAGACTTGTGACAAGCCATAATATACAAAACTCTTCTTAACTAAACGAACTCTACACCATTATGCTAGCACGTAGCCCCACGATATTCAATAGTTTTTTAAAATTGCATAAACTCAGCACTGGTTCTATTCACCCGATTGCTCTAGGCTGGCCTCCATGTCGGCTATCAGCTTGCCAATCGATTCTTCCGTCGTTGCCCAGCTCGTGCAGATTCTGATGACACTTGATTCATCATCTACTTTCTTCCAATTTGCGAATAAATATTTTTCACTCAACCCTTCTAGGACTCCGTTCTGCAATATTGGAAATAACTGATTCGTCTGGCTCTCAATGAAAAACTCAACCCCCTTTTTCTTCAAGGCATCCCTCACAAGTGAGGCCATCTTGTTGGCATGCTTCGAAAGTTCGAAATACAAATCATCCTCAAACAGGGCAGTAAATTGCAAGCCAAGAATCATGCCTTTGGCCAACAGTCCTCCCCTCTGTTTGATAATCGATGTGAAATCCTCCGCAATATTCTCATTTTTTATAACAATTGCTTCTCCCAATAAGGCACCTTGCTTTGTTCCCCCAATATAAAAAGCATCGCAGGACTCAGTTATAAACTTGAGATCCACGTCGTTGCCCTCGGCGCACAGGCCGTATCCCAATCTCGCTCCATCAATATAGAGATATAAATTCCTATCCTTGCAAACATCCGAGATTGCTTGCAACTCATCCTTTGTATACAAAGTTCCATATTCTGTCGGAAAACTTATGAAAACAAGCTTTGGCTGCGCAATGTGCACGCGGTAGTCGCTGTCAGTATATTCTGAATAAAAACTTTCGATCTGCTCTGCGGTTATTTTCCCATCATCCGTCGAAATTGTCGAGACTTTGTGTCCAGTTGCCTCAATTGCCCCGGCCTCAAGCGTCGCAACGTGCCCGGTTGTCGGAGAAATCACGCACTGATGCGGCCGAAGCGATGCAGAAATAACGAGCAAATTCGCCAGAGTTCCCCCGACGACGAAACGCACATGTAGGTCATCATTGCCACATAATCCCTTTATTAATTCCCTAGCCCTCTCACAATACGTATCCTCTCCATAGACGCCTGCCTGCCCAGTATTTACCTCAACCAGCTTCCCTAGAATTTTCGGATGAATCACCTCGCTATAATCATTGCAAAACCTTATCATAATAACACCACCACTACCGCAACATCCACAAACGCAGCATAACCATATATGTACGATCCTAACAAACAAACAATACTTTGTCAAGATAGCGAAACCTGCGCTTCTCTAAACGCCGGAAGAAGCACAGAATTTCGCAGAATTATCAAAAGTGTTGTTGTTGCGCTATTCCTTTGTTTTGTAGGCGTTAGTTATTTGTAGAGAATTTTGAGGCACTTTATCTTCACTCCTGACTCCATGATTGTGATCTTCGATCTTATACTTGCGAATGATCTCATACACACCCTCAATACGTAGTCCTGCATCTTTATCTAACAGCTCGTGCATGTTGCTGAACGTTTCATCACTTACGTAGTACTTCACCGAAGAACTCAGGAGAGGGTTATTATGGGCGGAGGAAGAAGATGAAGAGGAAGAGGAAGAGAAAGAAGAGGAAGAGGAAGAGGAAGAGGAAGAAGAAGAAGAAGAGGAATTAGGTTCTTTGTTTTCTACCACTTGAGGCTGGTTAACAATCGGGGCACTGGCGTTCTCAGTTGCATTGGACACTATCGTTGGACACCCAGGCCAACATAAATAAATTGAAGAACAAAGAAGAAAATTCATTGGCAATATTACTGAATTCATTGGCAACATTGCTGGATTCATTGGCAACGCTACTGGATTCATTGGCAACATTGCTGGATTCATTGACAACATTGCTGGATTCACCGAGTAACATGAAGGGAACGAAGGAAACGAAGGAAACGAAGGATGAGGCGCTATGGTAACAGGTGCGCGTACGAGTTCCCAACCATCAGCCCGTTTGATCATCATAATTTTGCCTTTTGAAAGCATGATGATTTTATCGGCTACTTCCTTTTCCATGATTGCTCTTTCATGGTAAAAAGGTGTTGGAAGGCAGAGGCCTTCTTTCATTGGCCACTCATAATTTACCTTTTGAATCAAATGTTCTTCATCAGATTTTGGGTCCTCGGTCTGTTTTTTAATACAGTTATCCACATAAGGAGTAAGGGAAGCCCATTTATTCTTACAATCTACGAATCGTATACTCACTTTTTCTTTTTTTTCAATAACGTTAACTAATTCGGAAGCAAACTGCACAGCCTTGACGCGAGCACAAATAGAACCAAGGTCCAAAACTACAGTTTTTAATGAGGTACCGCCTTCGCTACTAACTGCCGAACTTTCTTCAAGAGTCGCCTTGGGAACCACATGTATCACTACTCTGGTTTCACCTTTCATTACTCCGGTTTTATTTTTTTCTTTAGAACGCTCAGCCTTATACACGATTACCCCATTTGATAAGCATTTTTCGTAATCATCTACAAACTTTTTTCCTTCAGAAGGTGAGCCAAAAGAAAGATAGCGAACTTTCCCTTCAAGACTCGACAGAAGAGTATATGCATAGTCTACCGAAAGAGAATGTGGAAAAAGTGTCATCCGAAGTGTAGAAATTTCCCT
>JAIROR010000049.1 GCA_031257415.1 Holosporales bacterium
CCACCGCAAAAAGCCCTATCATTGCCGAAACATCATCTATTCCATCGCTCAGAACCGCAATGCCCATGGTGAATCGAGGCACCCCGCTGAAAGTGTCTAACCCTATTGTTGCGACAGCAAGTCCAATTATGACGGAAATGACTGATTTAATCATACTGCCTCCACCCACTGACGCTACTATCGTAAGCCCCAAAACGCTCACGGCGAAATATTCTGGAGCCCCAAATGACAAAGCAATCTTGCCAAGAGGTATTACAAAAACACAGAGAATTAATGTACCTATAAGCCCTCCAGCGACGCCAACCAGCAGAGAAACACCAAGGGCTTCCAATCCAAGGCCCTTTTTGCCGAGTATATATCCGTCATCAACAGTGGCAGCGGATGCCGGGGCTCCCGGAGTACCAATCAGTATCGCAGGAATTGACGAGCCATAACAGGCTCCGGTATAAACACCCCCCAGAAGAATGATTGCGGTTGACGGTTCCATATGGTATGTAAAAGGCAATGCAAGTACAATGGCAATTGACGGAGAAATCCCTGGTATGGCCCCTCCAATGATCCCCCACCCAACGCCAATAGCGATTTGCAGCAACACTATTGGGTTTGCGCAAACTAAAAAACCGTTTAAAAGTTGTTGAAACATTGCCATGCCTCCTCGTTTTCCACAAACGATTTGGGGAAATGACTATTGAAAAAATGCGCCCAATAAACCCTCCGGCAATAACACTCCGAAAAAGCATACAAACATTACATACAATGCTATCGTAGCGCCAAGCGAAACCAGCAAAACCGCCGAAGTCTTCCGTGTTCCGAGTGACAATAATAATGCACTGATATAAACCGGCGTACTTATAACGAACCCCACAGTCTGGAGAACACAAAGATATATAGCGGTGAACCCAATGATTAAAACTATACGCCTAACTGGTTCTCTGACTTCGGATGTTTCGATTTTTTCCATTTTTCTTATGGAGTCAATAGCTATAGGAATAGAAAGTATAGCTACAGTCAAAGTCAAAAAGAGCGGATATTTGGCTGCTCCAACCGGATCAAACGTCCTTACGCTGAAGAGGCCAACTGCTCTTATGCCATAAGACAATATCATCAGAAGAAGCGGCGCTATTTCCCAAACTAATTTAAGCATGGACTAACACCTCTTGAAGAAATGCCGAACGCCATTTCAGATGAGCGCTTCGATCAGTTCTTGGGCCCTGGTTGTGTTGAAAATACCACAAATGCATACTTTGGACAAAATAACCGCCGCGTCATGTGCCGTTGAATGCCCTGACTTAACATCATCAACACATTTCATCACCAAATAAGGAGAAACCAAACCATGTCCACACATGGTCGTGACCTCCAATATGTGATTATCTTGCAATAGCGATTTCTTCCCCCATATACCAAGGGAGTGGTTGGTAGTGTGCTGTTTCAATCCCACACGAGACAAACTATCGTTGACATTTTTACAAAGTCCTTGCACCACTACGGACAAACCAAAATCTTCTTTTATAAGAAACATCAGGAAATTTTCCAAATTTTCCTGACTATCGAAAGCAGCAAATACAGATTGTCCTTCGCCAACGCCATCCACTATATTTACAATATCTGTCTCATATATGTTGCCACTGAATTTATCACCCCGAGCTGCCGTAATATTGCAAGCATGACAATCATAAAGGGCTTGCAGCACTTTTTGTTGTTTTTCCCTGGAACCAATATTGTTATAACCGCGTTCAGGGCGAACAATTATCGTATAGTCATTTTGCAGATTTTCGACCGTCCCCATCCTGTGAAGAGAGTGTGACATCAAGACTCCTCCTTAATTTACGCGAATTTTCAACAACTTCTTTCGACAACTTCGGCCGGGCTGTCGTTCATGAAGTACGGTCTTCCCATCCCAACATTGTGTTTTGCGTTTGGCGATACCCAATATCCATTGTGTTTCAGTAGATCTATATTTGGCAGCGAACCATCTTTTTCGGCGCGAGTACATATGAAAACCGAATAAACAGTATCCAGCTTCCCGTCCAGTTCTTTGATATATTTAAGAGTTTCCAGGAGTTTGTCAATTGGCACCTTAAATTCCACAATTGTACTCAGAAGCTTTTCACCCATTACTTCCTCCTTGAAAATCCCCTTGTCGGGATCTTCAAGTAAAACCGTAAGCGGGTTTTTTTCTTCATACCCGATATTGAGCGGAGCAAGATGTTTTGTTACTTTTTCTATATCTTTGAACCATACTCCTGTGCTGGGACGTCCTAGTTCGAGACCGATGCCAACTTCACCTCGTCCATACCTGCCCGTCACATCATTAGTCTTCATCTCTGCGGTTCCTCGTCCCATGCCTTTAGTAGTAGTCGAATGGGAAAAATTAGGGTCACTGAAAAAACGCCTCAATATCCTGGGCCATTCCAGTTCGTTAAAATGAATGGCTTTAACTGGACACGGAGCATTTCTGACACATACTCCGCATTCTACACATTCTTTCTCGTCAACTACCGCTTTGTGAGATTCAGAAATATCTATTGCGCCCATAGGGCAATATGGCACACACTTGCCACAACCTACGCAGGAAATCTGGTCAATATACAAAGAAATCTCCATCCTTTTTCTTCAGAAATTTTTATTCTTAAATTGGGAGTATTGTAAGGCTAAGTATAAGACCGAGTTACACGAGGTGCAAATACAGAAATGGCATTATATGTCATTCTAAAAAGTAATGGGTTAAAATGTGAAATTTAGGCTTTTAAGTGCTCGTTTACGACAAAATTCACAAAATCTCTGACAACGGCTATTTTACTGCCTCGTTTTGTATAAAGAATCCATGTGTCGCGTTTCACGGGTATCCCATTCCGATCGATGGCTAGAGTGCTGTTGAGTTCATCGTAGCGATTAAAATAACTCGTTCCGAAGAATAATCCGAAACCAATCCCTTCTCTAACTATCTCAAGACAAATATCCCCTGTGTTGACTTTCAATGCTACATTCCTTGGGACACCAAAGCGCCACTGCCACCATGTTTTTATCAGATTCTGAGTGCTACGCGACCTGGTAAAATCTATCTGAGTAAGGTTAGGTAGTTCGTCCACAGTTATATTGTTGTGAGACACTATGTTCAACAATTCGGATGTATATCTATGCTTGACAATAACCCCGTCTATATCGCCATGCGCAAACCCGACATCGATATCACCGGATTCCACGAGAGCTGGTATATCGTCGCTGAGACGAGTAATAAGCTGAAAAGTGATTTGTGGTCTCTCTCTGTAATGCTGAAGGATCGAAGGCAACTCATTTCTCACAAAAGAATTCGGGGCACCGAGTTTAAGTGTGCCGGCCGAAATATTTGCAATCTCGTGTATCTTTTCCTTTGTATCCTTAATCAGCCTCAAAATTTCTGCCGCACGTTCGACAAGGTATTCTCCCTGATGAGTAAATGTAATTCCTTTTTGTGACCTTAGTACAATTTGTACCCCAAGCTCGCTTTCCATACATTTCAACCTTTTTGTGATATTTGGTTGGCTTGTAAAGAGCCTTTCGGCTGTTTTAGTGATACTTCGTGTATTATAAAGCTCTGTAAGTATCTGCCAATCAAAGTCTTTCATCTAGGTAGCATTATCAGCGACTAATAAATATTTTGCCAAATAGCTACACACCTTATTTGAACAATGGCTGCCGAAGACTTTTCTCATTAATGTTTCACTCCCTAGAAAATCAGCATATATTCGTATTGCTTATAACTGTAATAATAAAACAAAGTCAATTAACGTCAAGTGTTATGGTTATCAAGCTGCTCCAAATAATCTTATAACATGGATGAAGAAATAAAATCTTACATATCCAGGAAGAAACAATGTCCACAAAGATCTCAACTCGCTAACCTGTGGTAATTGAGGAATAACGAGCCGAGATGCCGGACTTCGACACACCGCACGAAATGTATCGTCCATACGCCTTTATCCTGGGCCGATTCACTACGTTCGTTCGACGCCCGGCATTTCGTTGCCTGAAACTAATGTATGGTCACATTTTCAAATCACCACTCAGCGTTCCGTCCGCGCTTCTCCTAAAATTTCCTGAACCATGGG
>JAIROR010000063.1 GCA_031257415.1 Holosporales bacterium
CCTAGCAAAAACCAATATCAACTCTTGAGGAAGCCGGGAAGCAAAACAGCATCGCAATTCTTCATCACGACGCTGTCGCCGGTTTTCTTTAGCGTCCGTCGCCGCGGGACAAACGATGCAAACGATCCAAAAGACACACTAATTCTGAAGCATCATAAACTGTAGTGAAGATAAACGAGTGGTGTTTTCCATTTTGGAATTCTACATCTTGCTGCTTCGCTGCTCCAAGCGCTTTATCAAAACAGGGAAACGCTACACCACAAAGTTGCTTTCTTTTAGCAAGTGCCTCCTCTTTTGCCTTTTCTGTATCAGTGTCGCCACTGTATCTGTAAAGTCCCCGTCCTTCAACATAGTCATTAATCTCTTTGCGTATTTCTATTGGAAAGCAGACATAATTTCCGTCTTCCGATACAATTCTTATAGTACTTTCGTCTCCTATCGTTGTTAATGCTGCCTTCTGAAGCAATTTCACCACACCACTTATTAGCCTAGATAGCCTGATTTTTTCTATATACTGCATACCTTCCCTAATACTCATTATTTCCTGCGCTTTTTTCACGACACCATCGAATGGCTCATTACAGGTAATTGATTGCTCCTTTCCCCAGAGCACTTTCTTGTTTTCGATACGATACCCTAAGTCGAACTTGCTATCTAACGGCGGATTGGCAAGTCCAGTTGCATAATCGTCTGCAACTCTACGATATTCCTCATCATTTTCTAAATCTTTACGATATTCTTTACTTTTATCCATTGCTTGTGCCCCGGACACTCCCAGACCGCATAACACCAAACTTCCCAAAATAAATAATTTCTTGTTCATAAAATTCTCCATAAAAACACTATCAATTACAAGTCTACCACGAATAATCAAATTATGCAATTTTTGATTTTAGCGATCTTTCTTTATAATTTTGAAAATTAGAGCAGATAGCGCAGGGATAAGGATCAATACTATTAGGATAAGCCCGGTTATAATGAGGATGGTGCTTTTTGTATCGAAGTCGTCTTCGATAATAACATCGGCGACCGCATAGCCTATTGAACATATAACAAGCGCCCAGAAGAAGCCGGAGATGGCATTGTATATTGCGAAGCGTGATGGTTTTATATGGGCAGATCCTATGACAATGGGGCTGATTATTCTGATTCCATATATAAACCTGAAGACAAAGATGAAAAAGACATCCATCCTTTTGAGGAGACTGAAGCCGCGCTCCCTAGCTTTTTCAAGTTTGGGGAATCGTTTTACGAGCCAATCGGTTCCAAGTTTATAACCACACCAAAAAAGAACTTGGTCAGCGAATACTGTGGCGAAGAGTGATATCCAGAAAACCTTATAGATTGAGAGAAATCCACCGGCGGCAAGGGCACTTGCCGTTAGAACTATCGATTCCCCTTCGATCATTGCGCCCAGCAAGACTGCTATATATCCCCAATTCTTCACAAATTCAGCAAATTCAGCAAACATATTTCTAGGTAATTGTCCTTGTCTTTTGGACTATTTCATAGCACTCTATATAGTCATTCTCAGCAAAATCGTTGTATCCTTCCACAAGTATTCCGCATTCGTGATTTTGCTTTGATTCTTTGATTTCGTCTTTTTCATGTTTCATAGACCTAATCTTCCCTTCAAATATGCAAGTTCCATTTCTGAAAACTTTAATCTTTGAGTCACTTTTTTTGATTAGGCCGTCTGAAACGTAGCATCCAGCGATTGTTCCATATCTCGCTATTGTAAATATTTTTCGCACCTCAGCCCTGCCTATATAATTCTCCTCTATAACGGGAGGCAAAAGTGCGCTCATAACAGATTTAACTTCCTCTACTATGTGATAGATAATGTTGCTGTGGTATATCTTGACGTTATTGACCTTAGCGTTCTCCTTGGCTGCTGCGGAAGTTCCGACGTTAAATCCAACAACGAGAGATTTTGTGTGCTTGGCGAAATCTATGTCGCTTTCGTTTATCATGCCGACTCCTCTCTCTGTCACTTTAACATCGATTTCGTCGTGGGTAACTGCTTTAATTGAGAGAATCAACGCTTCCAACGAGCCATATACATCCGCTTTTGCCAGTATATTCAGCTCTATTTTTGAGGCAGCATGACCCGCCATCATTTGCTCTATTGTGGCCGTCTCTGTCAGCAGCGATTTTTCTTTGCGGACTCTCTGTCTATATTCCGCAACTTCCCTGGCTTTTTGCTCAGAATCCATAACGTGAATTGTATCACCGGGGGATGGCGAACTATTGAACCCCACTATTTCGACAGGAACAGATGGTCCGGCTTTTTTGATCTTCTCTCCATATTCATTATACAGCATCTTTACTTTCCCATACGCTCCGCCAGCAACAAGAATATCTCCCGGATACAATGTTCCATTCTGAATAATGGCATTCGCAATAATGCCCTTGCCCTTAGAAACACAGGATTCAACAACCATCCCGACGGCCTTTCTATTTGGATTCGCCTGAAGCTGCATCATTTCTGCTTGCAGGAGAATGGCATCGATGAGTCCAGAGAGATTTTGTCCTTTCAAAGCAGATATTTCGGCCGAGAGTACATCTCCTCCGTATTCCTCAAGCAAGATTTCTTGAGCCATTAATTCAGACTTTATTCTACCGATATTGACGTCTGATTTATCAATTTTGTTTATTGCAACAATAATTGGAACTTCATAAGCCCTGGCGTGAGCAATCGCTTCCAGCGTTTGTTCCTTGATGCCATCGTCCGCGGCCACAACCAAAACTATTATGTCTGTTATAACGGCTCCTATAGACCTGATCTTCGAGAAAGCGGCATGGCCAGGAGTGTCTATGAAGGTTATCTTGCGGCCATCTTCCGCCTGGACCTGATATGACGAAACGTGTTGCGTTATCCCGCCTGCCTCGCGCGCCGCTACGTTTGTCTTTCGCAAAGCGTCAAGGAGGGTTGTCTTCCCGTGGTCAACATGCCCCATGACTGCAACTATCGGAGCCCTTGGAAGTAAATCTTCTGGGATATCAACTATCATCTCTATTTCATTCTCAACATCAGATTCTGAAATCCTCTTGGGAGTATGGCCAAATTCAGAGCATATAACTTCCGCAGTATCGCCGTCTATTGATTGGTTGAGAGTCGCGAATGTCCCTATTTTCATCAAGTACTTTATAACATCGGCGCCTCTAACTGCCATCCTGTTCGCCAATTCCGAGACAGTTATGACATCTGGGATACTAACCTCTCTTATGATTTTAGCAGATTCCTCTCTGCGCTGCTCGCCTTTTTGTTTGCTTCTAGCCCTCTTGAAAGAGGCAACAGAGCGCACTCTCTCTTCGAGGTCATTGTCAAGGGCTCTTTCAATTATGACTCTCGAAATCTTTTTGCCGGAATATTCTTTCTTTCCAGGAGATGATCTAAACGCCTTTTTCTCTTCTGGATCAACACTACGCTTGCTTCTGTTTGAGTGAAGAGGTTGCTGTTGTTGCGGAAGAGGAACATTCGAAATGCCAGTAGCTAGGGATGAGGCAGAGGAGCTCTGCGGCTTCGTGACTTTGCTTTTGGGTTGATGAGCCGCCGGTGCCTCTTTAGACTTGGTCGCCGCTGCTTCTTTAGACTTGGGTTTGGCCGGCTGTTTCTTTACATATTCACTAGATTTAAAAACAACAGTCTCTCCACTAGTAACGTGGACTTGCTTTTGTTTTCTCGTGTATGCTTTTGCTTGAGGAGGAAGGTGTCTATCTTCTGGTCCTGGTAATTCTTGCTCTTCTACTACGGATACCGATACTTCTTCATAAACAACTGCTTCGCTGATTATTGTTGTGGATTCTTCTTCAAAGTATTCTTCGCGCACCATCTCTTCGCGCACTACTTCTTCGCGCACTACTTCTTTGCGCACTATCTCTTCGCGCACTACTTCTTCGCGCACCATCTCTTCGCGCACCACTTCTTCATATGAATATGCAAGTTCATCATCCACTTTTGAAGCACTCTTTTCTTCGTTTTTCAGGGCATCCTGCAGAACTTGAAATCTCCTCTGGAACTCCTGGTTTGTGAGCTTAGACGATATTTCCGAATCTGCTGAACTAATAATGTTGAGCTGCGCGGCAGCATCGGTCGGCTCGACGGCCCGTTTTTCAGAGTTTGTTGAAGCCGATGACTGTCCAGTCAGGTCTACCATGAGATTCGAAGCTTTCCTTCTTTTAACCTCAACTTCAATGGTCTTGGAGATATGGGTCCGTCCACCCCCTCCTATTGCAGAACCAATACTCTTCTTCTTTTGAAAGGATACAACCGTTCGTTTGGAAGAACCACTTTCTTGATTAGTATTATTGCTGTCATCATTATCACTGATCATTATCTTTAAACCAATCCTTTCTTGCGTCCATAATAAGGGCTTCTGCTTCTGTTCTTGTTATCATCGTTCCTGTAATATCCAAAAGCTCGTCTGTCGAAAGATCAGCCAAGTCATTTAGGCTTCTAAGGCCGGCATTAACAAAAACTTCCAATAAATCTGTACTTATAACTGCATAATCACGAAGGTCTTTTTTAACCCCCTTTCTTTTGCATCTATTATCCAAACTTTTCTTTTTCTTTGCGAGGGCATCAATTGCTCTTTTCTTTATTTCAGTTGCGAGGTTTTCATCAAATCCTTCGATTGACTGGAGCTCTGCTATATCTGTTTCTGCTATATCTCCAACATTGGTCAAGCCCTCCGCTATCAACAAATGAGCCACCATTTCATCAATATCAAGATTACTTCTCAAGTGCTGCAGAGTCTTGACATTCTCCTCTACCCTTCGCTTGGCATCTTCTTCTTCTGATACAACAGTAATTGTCCACCCTGTCAGCTTAGAGGCAAGCCTTATATTCTGGCCACTTCTACCAATAGTTGCGCTCAGCTGATCCTTCGGAATAACAGCCTCAGCCGTCTTTTTTTCCTCATCTAGGACGAGCCTAGCAACATCGGCGTGGACAAGAGCATTCACAATAAAAACAGCTATGTTGTCGCTCCACTGAATTATATCTATTTTTTCTCCTTTCAGTTCTTCGGTTACTGCCTGAACTCTTGCTCCTTTAATACCGACACACGTTCCAACGGCATCAATTCTTGTGTCAGAGGTTGTTATAGCTATTTTGGCTTTGCTGCCTGGGTCACGGGCCACAGCCATGACCTGAACGATTCCGTCGCCTATTTCCGGAACCTCCTGCTCGAAAAGCCTTTTCATAAAATCATTGTGTGTACGCGAAAGATGAAGAATCGGTTCATTGACATCAGCATCGTTCAGCTTAACTATTAAAACTTTAATACGATCGCCAACTTTGAATGATTCATTTTTAATTGTGTCATTTCTTTTCAGAATCCCATCTGTGCGGCCAATATCAAGTATTATATCCGAATAGTCAAGCCTTTTGACAACGCCAACGATAATCTCTCCAATTCTTCCGGAGAAATCCTCCAGCTGCTTACGTCTTTCCGCCTCTCTTATTTTTTTGGTAATAATACCCCTGGCGGTTTGAGCAGAGACTCTGCCGAAATCTACAGGAGGTAATAGCTCAGATATAACTCCGCCAATAGTTGCTGTCTTATCCTTTTTCAATGCTTCCTCAAGAGATATCTCTTTATTCGGATCAACAATTTCTTCAACAACAGTGAGATTCCTTTTGGATCGAATCTCTCCGGTTAATCTATCTATTTCTACTAAAATATCATGCTCCTCACCATACTTAGTCTGCGCAGTTTTCAAAATAGCTTGCTCCATGGCACCCAGGATTTCTTCCTTCCCGATACCCTTATCCTTTGCAACCATATCTGCAACCTGCAGAATTTCATTTCTAATAACAGGTGCACGACTTTCTTCGTACCTAGCTTTGCGGCTCATTTATCACCATTCTCCATTCTAAAAAGACGTAAGCCTTTCTCCATCTATATTAGCAAACTTTATTTCGTTATATCCAATATCCATGAGATCGCTCTCGTCGTCCATACGCAATTTTACACCACTTTCACTTGTTGAATCTAACATACCTTTGAATATTTTTCTATCTCCTTTTGCTTCATATGTCCTGATAATCACATAACTCCCGGTAAACCTTTCAAAATCGGCTGGCTTCATAAGAGGGCGGTCTATTCCGGTCGATGAGATCTCGAGATTATATCGATGGCGAAACGGATTCAAAACCTCTATCGCCGGGGAAACTAGCCGACTTACCCCAGCGCAATCTTCGACAGTAACGGGGTTTCCATCCTTCCTCTCTATCATAACTTGGATAGTTTGAGACTTGGGAGAACCAGTTATCGCAACACGCGCTATAGAATATCCAAGGTCATGCACAAGATGCTCAATATGCTTTTCTATTTTCCCTTCTAGTTTCGATGCAGAACCAGGCATATTTCCCTTGAAAGATTATGCTTCACCATGCATAATATGATCGTGGATATTTGATCAGAAAGCAAGAATAATATGGCCGATGAAAACATTACATTCGAGGATGCTGTGAAAGAACTCGAAATGATCGTTAGAAAGTTGGAAACTGGGCAGCTCTCCCTCGAGGACGCCGTTAAATCTTTTGAGCGTGGCACACAGCTTAAAAAGATTTGCAGCGAGAAATTAAAGGATGCGCAACTCAAAATCGAAGTGCTGACCGAGAAAGTCGCGTAGCGTATAGCCTTAATCAATAAACGTGTTCAACGGTCTCAGATCGGGAAAATTTGCAATCTTTTGCTGGTTGGCTATATGCCAGATCAACAAAAGATTACCGAAGAGGGGGCAAGTCGCCCGGAATATTTTAGATCGGGGAAATTCGTGATTCTCTGTTGTTTTGCCGTACCCAATTTCCGACAGTATCTTCAGGAATACCTGTAGCATTTGATATATTTTTAAATGTCTTCTTTTGCTTCCTTAACATTAATACTTCCGACTTTTGTTCTTTTGTGTGTTTTTCGTATTTTTTAGGCTTATAAGTACCGCTTTTTTTCTGATACTCTTTTTGATAACGGAAAATAGTGCTTCTGGGAATTTTATACTCTTCGTATATTTCTCTAGGCTGTATTTTCCTCTTAAAGAAATTCTCCATTAATATTGTTCGCCCTTTTTTATTATGCTTTTTAAAAACTTCTTGGAAGCTTACAGAAGGACTATTCACAAATTTTTTCTTAGGCAGTTTATTCTTTTTCTGTTCATCGTAAATTGCAGAAGACTGGGACAAAGATGACCTAAAGGACCGGAACAAAGGTATTACAGAAGGTGGGACCCCAGGTATTACAGAAGGCTGGAACAAAGATGACTTAAAGGACCGGAACAAAGGTATTACAGAAGGTGGGACCCCAGGTATTACAGAAGGTGGGACCCCAGGTATTACAGAAGGCTGGGACGAAGATGCTGCAAAAGGATTGGCTGGATGTGTTATGGTTTTGTTCTCTGGAGCAGACTCATTTGGTGCTAGTCCTTGGTTACCCCCAAGTGAAGGCCAGGGAGCGCCGAAGGTTGGGGATGTAGTTTCGAGAGCAGACTCATTCTGCCCACTACCGAATGTTGAAAAAGTAAACAAACTCAAATATATAACTGTTTTTAAAATACCCATAAGACCAACCATAAAAAATAAAAAATCCTAATGCAGTGTATCATATATACAAGGATATGCGAAGACAATATTTCCTCACCTCATGGCAATAATTTCCTCACCTCATGACAATATTTCCTCACCTCACGACAATATTCCATCACCTCATGACAATATCAGAAATTCCGAATGCTATGATGGCAAATCCGATGACAAGCATCGCAAGCAAGCTGAAGATATTGGCTCCCGTCAGCATTTTTCTCATTTTTACATATAAGAATACTGGAAGGAGAATGACAATTATGACAGCAATAATGCCAGCGAAATTCAAAACTCTAATGAAGGCGTTTGGAATCAGCGTGACTATAAAGGCAGACGGAATGGTTGTGATCAGCGTCGATATGACGTGCACAAGTTTTCTGTTTTTAACAAATCTTTCGACATCCTTGGCAATTATTTCATTGAGAGCCAAACCGGAGCCGAAGATGGATGTCAGGATGGCCAGAAACGAAATGCTCCACACAGCGTGCTGAATAAATCCGACTTTCGTTATTGCGCTCAGGATTTCTATCAGCTCGCTGACATCTATTGGACTGATAAGCATCCTGTTGAAGCTCGCCGGATCCGAATTGAAAATTACGATTAGGATGCATGCCGTCCATATCCCATAAACGAAAGCCGGAACCAGGCTTCCGAATAGGCACGCTCTCTTTATCAGTTTTCTGTCATTGTTGACGAATTTAGTCATCGAGTGAAGAGCATTGTGGAAACCGAAGGAGGTGAATACGATCGGGAAGACAGCGCTCCACGATTTGTAATGGCAAAATCCTTCGGCGGCCATTGGAATCGACTCTGTTTTGGAACATATTGCCAAACCGATTACCCCAATGACGATTCCGAAGAATAGTATTGTAAATGCATGTTTATTAACCTTTATTATAAAATCAGACAAAAACAGAAACATAAGCAATATTGCGCCCGTGAAAACGACGACGACGCAATTGAAAGAATCTTGTTCCAGCCCAAGAAAGGACCTTAGGATCGATGCCGCCCCGAAGGTAAATGCGCAAAGCAAAGCAAACGATAAGATCTTTAACGACAAGTCCCCGACCGCCGCAGAAACCCTTCCTTCAAAAAATAACCCGACTTCCCTAAGATTGAAGTCAGCTTTCGAGTTTATATTGAGTTCACAGCGAATCATAGCCGAGACGTATGCAACGTAACTGAAAAAAGCTATGAGCAGAGAACTTCCAATAACCCCGAAGTTCGCCAATACTATTGGCAAGGAAATCATCCCAGATCCAATAGCCGTTCCAGCCAGCAGAGATATAGCAGCAAATTGTTTTTTCATAATTCCACATCCTTAACAAAAAAATACCAAATTCTATAAACGATTCAATAATTCGAATATTATCGCCAATAACGCCAGTATCTCGATTTTAAAGAGAAATTACCAGGAATCGATTTCAGATAGATCATCATAATCAAACGCATTCCTGAACAATTATACAAACTACACAATATAATTATCTCATGTCAATGCGCCTCCAGTCAATAGATATTTTTCGTCAACTGATTATATATAAAACTTGCACAACAAGTACTACAGATTTTTAGTTGCTATTCCCAGTCATAGGGAGAGTTATTACCACACTAGCTCCGCCAAACTCCTTGGAATTTGCTATTTCTACGTGCCCAGAGTGCTCGATGATTATTTTGTAGACGATCGCCAGGCCAAGGCCGCTGCCATTTTCTCTTGTTGTGTAATATGGATCGAGAGCATGATTAATGGCTCCTGGAGAGAATCCGGGCCCATCATCTTCAACAACAATACGATACTCGTTTGATATTTCGTCATTATTTATCGATATGTATATATTGCCCTGTATGAGATCTTGCTCTGAGCGCTTGCAGACATTCTCGTTTATAGCATTGATGGAATTCTGAAGTAAATTCATAAAGACCCGATTCATTTGCGAAGGATCGATATAGTAAACATATTCGGCATCTATTCCACTATATTTTACGTGAAATTGGATATTTTTATTGGAGTTATTCTGAAGAAACACCACTTCCTTTATCAAATTGATAACATTTGTATTTTCGAACTTTGGATCCGGCATCCTGGCGAAATCAGAGAACTCCTTAACTAGAGTGCCAATGCAGTTCACCTGCCTGATTATAGTATCGATACACGTTGTAAAGATTTCAGGTTCTGTTTTGATTTCTGCGTTATATTTTCGACGAAGTCTCTCTGCGGCCAACTGTATTGGAGTTAGGGGGTTTTTTATTTCGTGGGCAATTTTTCGAGCAATATCCCTCCAGGCATTCTGCCTATTCGAAATTATTAGTTCGTTCTTTTGTTCTTCGAGTTTCGTAGTCATTATATTAAATGACGATATCAATATATCGAGTTCATTTTTCGATTTGGGAACAGTGATTGGAGAATTGTAATTACCAAGGCTGACATTCTTCGCCGCATAAATAAGCTTGTTGACAGGACGAACAATCCTATTGGCAAATATAATCCCTGCCAGGATAACTATGAGCAAGAGCAAAATAATAACGCTCGAGAAAAAGGCTATAAATGTCATTTTCAAACCAGTCTTTGCAGATGAAAGATGAGCATATTCCAAAATAGCGTCATTTATTTTATCTCTGTGATCAACGATTTTCCGCTCGATGTTCTTGCTTACCATAAGGTATGTTCCAGTTCCAGAAGATAGGGCCTCGACTGCAATTATTGAGTTCTTCGTTTCGAAAGAGGTTACCTCTCCATCCTCAAGAAATAACACATTCTGTGGAATATCTTCAAACTGCAATGAGAGGGTGAAGGGAGATTTGGCAACAACAACCCTGCCGTCTTTCCGGCTAAGCTGGCATATGATCGCGTCTATCCCAAGCCCAGATGTTTCGTTCTTTAAAATCTCCTCAATATCGCTGTTGCTGATCGTTATATCAGACATCATCCCCTTGATCTGCATGCCAACTCCGAGAGTATAATTCTCAAGAACATTTCTGGTATCGTTTATGTATATGTTTGCAACTTGATTAGCGGTTTCTATAACTGCTTTCACAGGAGCCTTGAACAGAGTTTCAACTCCAGCATTGAAAAAAATAAGAGAAAATATAAAAACACAAGTAGCGGGAATAACAGTGACGCACGAAAATAATATGACAATTTGTTTTTGAAATTTACTTCTGTTATGAGAGTGTCGCCGTTTCTCTTTTGTCTTGGTCACTCGCAATATTTGCCTAGCCGTGAGCATTATCAAGAGGAACAATAAAATAATGTTTAAGAACAGACAAAAAAACAAGAATCGCGATTTGAAGGCATTACTAGAAGAAATTAAAAGCAAGTACGTAACAATGCTTGAGATAGCCGCCAGACTGCCAAAAACTTGCGGCGAATGCCTTCTGATTTTTTTCAACACAGCGAAAACTACCCAAAGATCTGACGTATGCGTAAAATTCTAACATGAAAGATCGAGAATATTCCAGATAAAGTCAGATTACCGTCCAGTCCTATTCAAAATTAAATAATTAATAAGAACATTATACCCAATCAACAAAAGATTGCGAATCTTCCAGGGCAGAAATACCTACAGCAACTTGCCTTTTCTTCAACAATCTTGTGGTGAAGACGTATATCCCATGGAGGACTTTGAGAGCGCAGAAGATTCTTTTTTGCATTGTGTTTTTTGCATTGTGTGAAAATTGTCTTGCCCCGCATGGAGATGATGTGGTAGCATGTAAGTATGGGCAATGAATGGGGGAGATTTTATGAAGAGGGTGTCTGTTGGATTGTTTGGTGTGTGTGCTCTAATGGCTGCACCAGAGGCTTTATCGCATGGACCGGTAACTACTATTACTACACAGGGTGCTGCTGCTGGTGCGCAGTTTTCTCCGCGGGGGAAATTGCAAGGACAACAGAATCCAGAACCTGGACCTAGAGCGATTGCTGGCTTGCCGACTCTGCGGCATGTGCCACCGGCTCCAGCTCAGGTTTCGACCAATAAAACGATTGCTGGCTTTCCGACTCTGCGGCATGTGCCACAGGCTCCAGCTCCAGCTCAGGTTTCGATCAATAAAACGATTGCTGGCTTTCCGACTCTGCAGCATTATGTGGCTCCGGCTCAGAATCCGATTTCAGTCGCGCAACCAGGGATTGTGCAGAAGATGTCAGAGTCCAGAGATTCGGAGATAGCAAGTTTAAAGAATGAGATAGATCAAAGAGATGGGCGGATACGAAGTACCC
The DNA here is from genome assembly GCA_031257415.1 of Holosporales bacterium. GTDB lineage: Bacteria > Pseudomonadota > Alphaproteobacteria > RUG11792 > RUG11792 > JAIROR01. Next base: position 11,802 of record JAIROR010000063.1, read on the forward strand.
ATAATATTTTCTCTATATTGTTAAGTACGCGTGAAAAGGTGGATGCGCTGTGTACGGAGAATATCCCTCTCGTTCAGCCTGGCCCACCTCCTGCAAACGCAGCGGTGCCGACCATGACGATAAAGCAATATAAGGATGAGCTAGCGAAAGAGACTGGTATTCCAGACGAAATCGTTTTGACTACGATCATGAATAGATTGTTCACAACGATGGGAGGACTTGAAATTCTTGAAACAGCGGACCGTATACGAACCTCGGTGCACGCCAATACCGCGGCTGGGCTTTTTGCTCGCTACTCGGTTATGCTGAACGCCTTCCATAGGGTTTACGAAAATCTGATAGCGACTACTTTTGTAATCCGGGCCGAAGAAATAACTTCATATATTTCAGGTAATGATCCAGACTATATAAAACTTCTTGCCTTATACAGGCAGAAGTCGTTTTGGCAGAAGTTGTACAATGTAATGGTGCACCTTGGAGATTGCTTAAAAACTAATCCACAGGCTGTGGTTGGCGCCTTTGAGTTCGTGAGGACATGTAACCCCACGGCGATACCTCCAAACAATCAGTTTTATAATTTGCTACATGGAAAGTTTGAAGCTGATCAGGAATTGGTCATAGGTCTCCAAACAGCTATCAACGAAATCGGAAAGGTTAGACCATCGGATTATAGAGGTCTAGGTGATTCTGCATACTATACACAAAAAGAAGTGGAACGTATTCTTGGAAAGACATCTAGTCTGAAGGAGGAAATTGCTACTCTCAAGACGTATCTGTACGGACTGCGTACTCCGGCAGCGAACAGTAGGCTAGTAGCCAATAGCGCCTTCTATGCCACGAAGTTTGAAACGCATTTTAAAGATGTGTTTAGGTTTGACCTCCTCAATGCGGGCACCGTCGCAATACGGACCATACTTTCTGCAACGCTTAAGAATCTAACAGACGCTGTGGAAATATTTGATGCATGCGGTGTGCCGGCAAGTTCGATTGCTGCTATTTGTGCGGCCCTAAAACAGTTAATTATTAATCTAGATGAGGCTGCGCAAATAGTTTGTCTTATAATGATTGAAACTGCCAATATCAGAAATTATTTGATAACATCGGATCCACGGTACACTGTTTTAAAATAGATCATAAACAGTGGCGGGTTTCTGGAAGCCAATCTGGGGACGGCGGCAGGATTTGTTCCTGCTCCCTCCCCTCTATACCCGATCACCAAAAGATTGCCAGAGAAAAGGCAAGTTGCCGTTGGTATCTCCGGGATATTCCGGGTTGGAAAAATCCACAATCTTTCGTTGATTTGGTATACTTCTGAATGGGGTTACACACGAGGAAGAATTCTGAGATGGGACAAAAAAAATTTCTTGCATAAAAATAAAAAAGCATGCTACAATATTATTGACACCTGTTCCTGCGGGCTCTCTTTCCTTGGAAAGTTCGCTGGGTTAACCAGGAGGGGATTGGTGTGTGTCCGCGAAACTATAAGAAAAGTCTCAAAAAATCGACCCGGAAGACGGCTTCCGATTGATTTCATTCCAATTGCTCCCATAACTATCTCATCTCTAAGATACGACTCCGGAATCTCTCGGAGGCCGGGTTTAGATATGAAACTTGCCACGACGAGGTGGATGGGATATCATAACGGGCAGCTCATGGTGTTTGACTTAATGTGTAGATTGTATGATCCGGCAGGTTTTTGGTTATTTTTTATTTCTTGCTTTGGCTTTTGTTTTGTCAGTGGATCGGCGAAAGCTCGCCAAGAATTGGAGAAATGTTCTATTTGGCCTTATCTTTCAGGTTGTATTGGCAATTGTTATATTTCATGTTCCGGCAGTTGTGGGAACCATGGAATACATTGCACACGGAATAATGAAGCTCAAGGACGCAACAATCGAGGGGACCAAGTTTGTCTTTGGATACGTTGGCGGAGGAGACCTCCCTTTCAATATGAAAGAAGGATCGATGGCATTTATTCTCGGGTTCCAGGCTCTCCCCACCGTAATTTTGGTGAGCTTGCTTGCTGCTGTATTAACATATCTGAAAATTATTCCTATTCTTGCTAATATTATTGGCGCCTTCTTCAGATGGGTTTTTGGAATACGTAAGTCACTCGGTATGCTCAGCGCTGCCAAAGTATTTCTTGGTCAATTCGAGTCTGCTCTCCTTATAAAGACTCGACTAGAATCACTGTCTAGATCAGAAATGTTCATCGTTATTTCCGTAACATTTGCAACGGCTTCTGCTTCCCTTATGCCAATATACGCGACAGCTATTTCAAATATTTGCCCTGATGCGATGATGCACATCATCATATCTAGCATAATTGGCGTCGTCTCAACACTCGTCGTGTGCAGCATTATGGTGCCTGCCGAAGGGGAAGTGGACGAGGAGAAAGGTTTGCTTTCAGAAAAAGCTTATCCTAACATGATGACAGCAATAACGAAGGGGTCTTCCGATGGAGCCTTCGTGTGGTGGGCAATTGTCGGTTCATTAATCGGGATGGTTGCACTCATAGCCCTCGTGAATTACGTGTTGGCCGCTCTGCCAGATGTTGGCGGATCCTCGATCACCCTGCAGAGGATCCTGAGCTTCGTAATGTACCCGTTTGCCTGGCTTCTTGGACTAAATGGAACTGATATTTCAGGAGTCGCCCAGGTCATGGGCACTAAGTTTGTTTTGAATGAAACAATAGCTTTCTTCGATATGGCGAATATCAATATGACAAAGGATGGAGCAACAGCAGCAATATACGCCATCACAAACTTTGGTAATTTTGCATGCATAGGAATGACGGTCGGCGGCTTTACTGCGATGTGCCCCTCCAGGCGTGATATAGCTCAGCTCGGATTTAAAGCGTTTATAGCTGGCACAATTGCAACAGGCTTGTCCGCAACTCTAATGAGCGCAATAATTCTGAAATAAAGGCACATTTTGGATTTTCAGAGACAAGACAACAATTGCACGGGTTTGCATGTTTTGAGACGAATCAGGAGCGGCCCCCAAGGCAAAATCTTTTTTTGCAAAATATGAAAAAAAATGTGATGGGACATAAAAAAATAGTTGCATAACGAAAAAAAATGTGATAACCTATAAAAAGGTGGGCGGAGTTGGTTATCCTGCTTGCTGGTGGTTCTTGCGTGTGTCGATCCTCGCAAGGGCTTTTAGTTTTTGGTAACCTATAAAAGAACAGCAAGAACCTGGGTGACGAGCGATTCAGGAACAGGAAGTTTGCAGCGAGATGCCTGCCCTGTGTATCTGCGTTTCGCTTCGCGACCGGGATGACTGGGACCGAGATGCGCGCCCTGTGTATTTGCGTTTCGCTTCGCGACCGGGAGAGTTGCAGTCGAGATGCGTGCCCTGTATATCTGCGTTTCGCTTCGCGACCGGGGATGGCCGCAGTCGAGATGCGTGCCCCGTGTATTTGCGTTTCGCTTCGCGACCGGGAGAACACACAGGATAAGTATAACCTTTATTACAACAAGGAGAAAAAACTATGTCTATAAAGAAATCAAAAAAGAACATCATCACAATATCAGGAAACAATGGAATACAGTTCCCTGTTGAA
>JAIROR010000023.1 GCA_031257415.1 Holosporales bacterium
ATAATCCAAAAAGAGTAATCTTATGAAATCGATTCAAGGGCCGCCCCTGATCGATTTCATTCCAAATATCCACTTTAAAAGCGAATGCTTTTAAAGTTTTATCATTAGTATAGTATCTCGAATACTGAAGCCAGAAAAGTTAACAAAGTCTTAATTTTTGGCCGGTTTTGCTGATTATTTTTTGGCGCTGGATTTGGGGAAGTAAAGTCGATCGGAAGCCGTCTTTTGGGTCGATTTCTTGAGACTTTTCTCATAGTTTCACGGACGACACACCTGGTTTGTCTCAAAAGATACGACACCGCGATACGCCGGGATTTGACTGCCTTTGTTAAATGACGTACAATGAGGTTTGTTGTTTCTCGTGAGTATAGGTTAGAATGTTAGGCGTGTATGATTTTAAAGCCGTTCAAGACAAGTGGGGAGTTAAGCTTTCGAGCTATCATATTGATAACGAAAAGATAACTAATAAAAAGTATATACTTGAGATGTTGCCATACCCTTCGGGAAAGCTTCACATGGGACATGTTAGGAATTATACAATTGGTGATGTAATCGCTCGATACTATTCGATGAATGGGTTCGGCGTTATTCATCCCATGGGATGGGATGCCTTCGGTCTACCAGCCGAAAATGCGGCGATTCAATCTGGCGAGCATCCAGCCACGTGGACATACGCGAATATACAGGAAATGAAGGCAGAGCTGCAATCTTTGGGATATATGTACGACTGGGATCGTGAAGTATGCACTTGTTCTCTTGATTATTATTCGCAAGAGCAGAAAATTTTTCTTGATCTATACAAACATGATCTTATTTATAGGAAAGAATCATATGTAAATTGGGATCCAGTTGAGCAGACAGTTCTTGCAAATGAGCAAGTTATAGATGGAAGAGGTTGGCGTAGTGGAGCAGTAATCGAAAAGAAAATGCTTGAACAGTGGTTTATAAGAATTACTAAATATGCAGAAGAATTGCTTGATGGATTGAAGGATCTTGCAGGATATTGGCCAGAAAATGTTATTAAGATGCAAGAGAATTGGATTGGAAAATCGGAGGGTGCCGTGGTTCACTTCGATCACAATATAGATGTTTTTACAACGCGACCGGATACATTGTTTGGGGCATCTTTTATTGCCCTTTCTCCTGATCACTTCCTATCTCAAAAACTTGCATCTGAAAATGACGACATAAAAAGATTTATAGAAAATTACAAAATTGGAACTATGACAACTGAAAGCATAGAAAAAGCTGAAAAATTAGGAGTTTTTACTGGGATTTATGTAACGAATCCTGTTAACGAGGAACAGAAGCTACCAGTTTACATTGCGAACTTTGTTATTATCGATTATGGAACAGGTGCGGTATTTGGCTGTCCTGCCCACGATGAAAGGGATTTTGAATTTGCCACGAAATATAATCTTCCAATACGGAGCGTTATAGAATCGCCAGAAGAATTACCATATATTGGAGACGGAGTTCATATTAATTCAGGTTTTTTGAACGGCCTACGTATTACAGAAGCCAAAAAGTGTATGATAGAACATCTCAAAATGATAGGTAAAGGAACGGCAAAAGTAACATATAAACTGAGAGACTGGCTGGTTTCGAGACAACGCTATTGGGGATGTCCAATTCCATTCGTTCATTGCAGCACATGCGGCATAGTACCGGAAAACAAATTGCCGGTTGCTCTTCCTACCGATAATAGCGTTTCTTTTAACTCAGGAAAAAATCCACTCGAAGCGCACAGCACGTGGAAATACACGAAATGTCCTGTATGTGAGATGCCAGCCGTGAGAGAGACTGATACACTTGATACTTTCTTTGAATCCTCATGGTACTTTCTGAGATATATCGATAATAATTGCGCAACTCCAATTAATAAAAGAGTTTCTGATGCTGTTATGCCAGTTGATTTGTATATAGGTGGAATTGAACACGCCGTTCTTCATCTCTTGTATGCAAGGTTTTTTACTCTTGCCCTTCGTGATATGGGGTATATTTCGTTTTCCCACCCATTCAAAAACTTGCTGACACAGGGAATGGTTTGCCACAAATCATATAAAAACAAAAAGACGGGAGAGTGGTTATATCCAGAGGAGGCGGCTTCGCTTCCTCCTGATGACGTGTCTGAAGAGTCATTTGAAAAGATGAGCAAATCGAAGAAAAACATAGTGAATCCAAAAAAGATCATGAAATCCCACGGAGTAGACGCCATCAGATTATTTATTATATCGGATTCTCCTCCCGAAAAAGATTTCGCCTGGAATACTGATGCCCTCGATGGAGCCCTGAAATTCCTGAAGCGCATGTGGAAAATGTTTGATACAATAATCTCAATTGATCCTAATAAATCTGGCAGTTCCAATCTAATCAAAACAACGCATATTTATGTTAGGAAGATTAGTCGATGTATTGAAAAATCAATGCTCAATAAGGTCGTTGCTTATGCGAGAGAACTTTTTAACGAAATCGAAAAAGAAGCCAATCTCGAGTCATATGACTCTATAAAGTTTGCTTTCACATCGTTTGTTAAAATGATGTTTCCAATCACTCCGTTTATAGCCAGCGAGATTATGTCATTTTGGGGGGAGGAGAATTTTCAATGGCCAGAAGTTGATGAAAAGCTGGCGGCAATTGAGACTGTCGTCATAGCTGTGCAGGTAAATGGAAAACTCAGAGCTACTTTTGAAACGGATCTTGATACAGACGAGAGCAAACTGATAGCAGAAGCAATGGAGTTGCTTGGCATCACTTCATCTTCAATTCAAAAAACTATCGCTGTTAAAAATAAAATAGTGAGCTTTGTTCAGAAGTAGCATTAGGGACGTGTTATAGCAAATTTTATTAGGCCGGGAAGACTCACAATCTTTTGTTAATTGGGTATATGCCAAATCAACGAAAGGTTGTGGATTTTTCCGACCCGAAATCCCACAGCACCCTGCCCTTTCTCGGTCAATCTTTTGTTAATTGAGTATACTTGCCCAAACACCAAGAGATTGTGCGTCTGGGCATTCGTTTGGTATTCGTTTGTTGTGGCGCGAGTTCACTACGAAATGATTGGTAAAAATATTAATGCAAGCATCTTGTCCGTATTTTCATTTCGCAATTATCTGTTGATTGGATATATACCAAATCAATAAAAGACTGCGGCTCTTCCAGACCTGAAATATCTCTGGCAACTTGCTTCTTCCCTGGCAATCTTTTGGGGGTTGGGTATAGTTTGGCGCTGGATTTGGACAAAACTTTTATTGCTAATGATTTCATTGTTCTTTTTTAATGAGCTCGATATCAAGTAATGATATAATGTTAGCAGAGTGTTTTTTGGGTAACTTCAAAGATGAAGATGTGTTTTTTTACAACGGCAGTAATTACAGCTATAGTTAGTTCTGCCGGCAGTTGCTTTTGTAGTGATATTCATACAGACGGCGGCGATATAATTAGTACGAAGGAGGACAATGGTATAGGCAGTATTGTAGAAGAGGATAACAATGACATAATTAGTACGAAGGAGGATAATGATGATATAGTCAGTATTGTGGAAGAAAATAACAATAACATAATGAGTATTAGTCCGAATGATAACAATGGCACAACCAGTACTGAGAAGAGCGGTGGCATAGTCAGTACGAAGGAGGACGGTGGCACAACCAGTATAGAAATGGACAGTAACGGCAATCCAATGTACATTACCAAGTACAGTAGTGGTGTTATAACAACCCTGAAAGGAAAGTCTAATAAAGATGGAAAGTTTGAGGCTAGCGAAAAAACGTGTGTGTATCCAGACGGCACTACGGATACACGAAATGGAGAATTCTATCCCGAAGATAGCACCACAAATAAGCATCTAATTAAAAATGGAACTCACACTGTTACTAATTCTAGAGGGGAAATAATGTTCAAAGGAACCTGTACCAATGGAGAGTTAAAAGGAGAGGGGCTATACATTCCAATCTTCTTGAAAGATAAAGTTATATTTTTGGTCGGCAAGATTAGCGCACCCGAGAAAGGTTCTCCCTCAATTGATGAGGGGATTAACGTTAAAATAGATCGGCACAATTCAATGATAACAATAAAGATGGGATCGTTCACAAAAAATAAGTTTCCTCAAGAATTAAAAGATGGATTAATCATTATTAAAAGTCCGCAACGTATTACTGTAGAGGAGGTGCAAGAAGCAAAGAGCCTAAAAAGAAAGAATGTGAATAATAACGCTGCGTTAGATAACCTTTTGAAAACCTGTCCTAATTTCGTAGTGCAGCAGTTTAATCATGATCAGAAGACGAAGAATACCATTATTACGTACTTATTTTCCTCGCAAAATTCGAAATCCATCGATCAGCCAGATATCCTTAGTCTGTTCACATCTGGTCAATGTAAGCTATTTGAGCCTTCCACGCAGGATTCCGAAAATCATCAAACAAATTCTTCCATTGGTTCACCGGACTTCCCGCCCGGTCTCTCCTTTAGGCCATCAGATACTTTGACAGTACCTAACAATCTCCTAAATAACCAGGGAAATAGGAATTTCACTCTGAATACAGCTGCGCAGAATTTTATTCCTCCTTCGTTAAGAAATAACCAGGGATTCCCCAATTACCTTTCGGATCTAACTCCACCGAGCTCTTTCTTTGCTCCACCGAGCTCCTTCTTTGCTCCACCGGGCTCTTTCTTTGCTCCACCGGGCTCTTTCTTTGCTCCACCGAGCTCTTTCTTTGCTCCACCGAGCTTTTCTCTCCTACCGGGCTTTCCTCCCCTACCGGACTTTCCTTCTGCCCCATCGCACTCTCTTTTCACTCCACCGAGCTTTCTTCCTCCACCACCGAGCCATCCTTGAGCAAATAACAATTTCTCAAAATAACCGTAGATTTCCTAGGTAGGAGCGACATTCATAGATATTTCACTTCATAGACAGGCACTTGCTTCGCAGCTATCTTGTTTCTGAAGTGAAACGAGTGTATGCCCGATCACCAAACGATTCTGGAATAAGGACGCAAACAGATTGCTTGCCACCGCATTTTGGTCCGCACTTCCTTAGGCTCTGTTGACATACAAATTACCTCATTAAGATCATAGCGGCGGCAAAGTGTATAGCGGCAGTATAAGCCACAATACTCTTATCGTACCTAGCGAATACTCTTCTGAATTCTTT
>JAIROR010000050.1 GCA_031257415.1 Holosporales bacterium
AAATATTTGATAGAAGAGTATATCTGAGCGCAGTAAACATCACCTTACCGTAAAAGATTAAGTCGCCCCCGCCACCCTCATTCTCTCAGTATCTCATAAAAGAGTTAATAAATGGTTAACGTTAGAGGGAAATGTTGGGGTTTCTGCAAGATTGTGAAAAAAGATAATAGTTGTGCAAAACCAATCCAGAAGCCGTCTTCGATTGGTTTTGCTCCAAATATCCACTTTAAAAACGTATGTTTTTAAAGTTTTGTAGTGTCGTCTCCGGTCGATTTCATTCCAAATACCCACTTTAAAAGCGAATGCTTTTAAAGTTTTATAGTGTCGTCTTCGATTGGTTTTGCTCAAAATAACCTAACTTAAATATCTGTGATTTTTAAGTTTTATCAGGAGAGGAGTAGCCTGAAATAAAGAAATTGCTCAATTTAATTATTAATGATAAACTCGTCGTTGATAATGTGTTTTTATTTTTACAAAGGATTTTATGAATAGATTGTTTATTTGGGGGAATTTAATGTTGGGCATTTTTGGAATGTTCGATATTCAGGCAACGGAGACTGATAATTCAATGAAGACTGCCAATTATTATTGTGCGCGACAAGATCAGGAAAATGCGATTGCTCCTAATCCATTGCCTGCTGTGGGGAAGGCATACAAAATTACAAGTGAAGGGATATATTTTGAAAATGACATCGGTTTGAAAAGTAACATCGGTTTTAAAAATGACATCTGGTCACGCAGGTTTCTAGGCCCATTCAGTTTCAATAGCAATATAGGAACAGATCTGCGGGCTTTTGGGGAAATCACGGACAAATTATCAATGGAAGAACGAGTATACCTAGCTAGATTTGCGAATAGTCTTGTGGCGGAAATTAATAAAATGACTTCTGTATGTGGTGTTATTTTTCAAAAAGAAAGGATGAGGCCTTGTATTAGAATGGGAAGAATGATAGGCCTGTCATATGATTACATTAACGCCGAAGGAATAAGCGCTGAGGACAAGCAAAAAAGAGAGAGAATTGTTGAAATTTTGTTTTTTGGTCCTGAAATTAAAGTAGGGAGTTGGGCTCCCTCTATTCCGAGTATTGAGCCTTTAAATATCAGTAAGGAGGCCGTTTCAATGTGGGATTCCCTTGTTATAGGACAAATGGACGAAATTGAAGAAATCTCCAACGCCTCAAGAACAGTGCACATTATGTATTGTTTGACCAACAACCTAATTATGTTTGATCCATTGCCTGCAGTGGGAACGAATAAAAGATACGAAATTAAAACCACCACCATACACTTATCTACTGATAGCAGGGGAAGGCCATGCGAAACCAGGATCGGAATCATACACTGGAAGGGAATCTGGAATCAACACGATTTTCCGTTCGAGAACTGGGACATCGGAGCAGACCTACGTGCTTTTTGGGAAATTGTGGACAAATTTCCACGGGAAGAACGAAGAGAATTAATTGAATTTATAAACAATGTTGTGGAAAAAATTAGTAAAATTATTTGTGTGGCAGCTTGCGATTGTTATCCAAGAAGTACCCACGAGTACGTTTGTGTAGACAGATTAGCTCCCTTAGTTACTGAGTATGTTGCCGCCAACGGAGCAGGCAATGAAAACAGAGACCTAAGGGGCAAAATTGTCGAAATTTTGTTTTTTGGCAGGGATGCCAAAGAAGGAGACTTGAAATCCCTTATTACTAGTAATGATTGGAAAAACAAAAAAGTTAGCAAATGCAGTAATGCCGCAAGGATGGTGGTTTTTATGTATGAATTAACCAACGTGCTCCGCCTATAGAAGGCATCTGGCCCCCCACACTCAAATACCAAAAGATTGCCAGAGAAGAGGCAAGTTGCCGGAGATTCTTCCGAACTTGAAAGATCCACAATCTTTTGGTGGCCAGGTTATGCAACACTCTTCATTATTATGTAAAATTAAAGACTCCATATCCATAATCAAAGGCGGTTATGCTATTGCCAACTAGTTCTCCATCCCTGCCATAGCTCTTATATGTTTCAGTGCCTTTTTCGGCATTGAACGCAAACATATAGAAATACTTGCTTGAATGATAATCTGAAAACATAATTCTTACGGTTTCGAACTCAGAGACTCTTGTTACTTGCGGAAGCGTCGCCGGGCCTTTATCAATTTTTTTGGTATATTTAACTTCTATTATCGTTAATTTATCTATATCACCTGCGAACATAGCGTTCGTTATTTTCATAACGTTAAAATGGTTCTCAACGATGAGAAGAATAGGAGCCGCCTCGACGACGTACTTTTCGGCAGAATGCAAAGTGAATCCAGAAGCGTCAGAATATATGGCCCCACCGATCTTAACGTGAACAGCGAATAGGTTTTCCCCCTCCTTTTTGCCACCTCCGAATCCTGTATCCTCACTGAATTTTGGATCGCCAAACAACAAGGTATTCGTTCCTGTGAAGTCTCCCTCTTTCCCCACTCGAACCATTAAATGCGGAACTTGCAGATTGCCATCCGCTCGCTCTCTCTCCAGATCCCACAACCTCTCATAGCCTGCATCAACTATTCCCTGAAGTTGTATTCTTCGGGGCCTATTCCTTTCATAACTAGGCAGAGCCATCTAGTTTTTCCCTTTCCTGAAAGGCTTTCCCAACGCCATACACATAATGCTAGCACGATAAAAAAGGCACCATCAAGAGAATAGTGCAGCTTATTTTTTAAATTCAAAATCTCATGGCGGGCCAAGATCAAAGGCAAGTAATAATCTAGAGAAAAAGCAATCTTATGAAATCAGCCCAGGAATTGCCAAAAGAAAAACCAAGTCTTTTTTTAATCATCACCCACACATCTTCGCGATCATCTTGTTCGTGATTGGAAATGGGTATATAGACTCTGACGCACAATTGCTGTTAGAATAGCTGGTATGTGTTGAGTTGAAGCGGATGTGTAGCGTGTTGGAGATGGGCAAGGTTATAATAATGGGGATGGCAAATAAATTCTCTATAGCGTATGGAATTGCGAAAGAGTTGCGGGACAATGGAGCAGAATTAATTTTCACTGTAGCGAGTGACTATTTCCGAACAAAGATAAAGCCGATTATTGATGATGATTTCCCTGGCAGTGAAATCTTTATTTGCAATGTGACCGAGCATGACGGAGTGCAGAAGGCTTTTCAGGAAATACAGAAAAGTTGTGGTTGTGTGAAAGGAATTCTGCATTCAATAGCCTTTTCAGATAAAAATGAATTGAGGGGGCGCTATATTGATACATCCCGCAGCAATTTTACTAGTACTTTGGAAATCTCATGTTTCTCTTTCGTTGAAGTTTGCAAATGTTCTGAAGACATCATCAATAAAGAAACTGGAGGCAGCCTCTTGACCCTTTCTTATTATGGGGCAGCGAAGGCATTCCCAAATTATAATGTCATGGGAGTCGCCAAGGCCGCCCTTGAGGCCAGCGTGATTTATGCTGCTCGAGATCTTGGAGAATTAAATATCAGGGTAAATGCAATCTCTGCTGGCCCAATTAAAACCCTTGCGGCGTCTGGAGTCGGCGACTTTTCAAAAATATTGGCGTATAACTGCAGCACATCTCCACTTAAAAGGAATGTCACTCTAGCGGATGTGGGGAAAGCGGCACTGTTCTTGCTCAGCGATATGGGAAGCGGCGTGACAGGCGAGATCATGTATGTCGATTGTGGCTGCAATGTTATTGGTATGCCCCCATTACTCTGAAAGTATTTTCATGCAGGAATTCTTCGAAAACTAATCAAAGGGACAAGTTTTTGTGAAGGCCGCCTTGGCCTTACTTACGGAGACTTTGGTTTTCAGCATTTCAGATATTGAAGTAATAGAAATGTTTTGTATGCCGCATGGAATAATATTTTTGAATGGAGAGAGGTCGTTGTTTACATTAACACACAATCCGTGATAGGCAATACCGTTTTCTATTTTGATTCCGACGAATCCAATTTTCATGCCGTCTGAGAAGCCACCGGGGGTATTGTCCGAAACCCAAACTCCTCTGCCATCAGAAGACCTACTGCCAATAATTCCGAATTCCTTCAGAGAATCAATTATCCATTTTTCAAGTATATCCACGTATGTGCCAACATTAATATTTCTTTCTCTGAGATTTATAACTGGATATACGATAAGTTGCCCTGGATTATGGATTGTTACGCGCCCACCTCTTGAGGAGTGGTACACTTTTTCATGTGTCTTCAGAAAATCCGAATCTTCGAAACTTCTGCCGGCAGAGACGACACCTTCATGTTCCACCATAAAAACGCATTCAAACCCACTGAAGCGGGCAATATCCATATCAATCAGAGATATGATGTATGGGGTGATTTCGTCGCAAAATATAAATTTCAATCTATTAAAATTAGAGGCAATTCGTTCGAGCCTAGTTCGAGCCTAGTCTACCCACAAACATTGCCTTCATAAAGAAGAAACAGACATTGTTGAATTGTGGTATTTCAATAGTCTCTGGTTTATAAAAAACACAGGAGCGGAAGCATTGAGAAGTCGTTGTTTGTCTTGGCGGTGCCCGGCAAAGACCAGCAATATTATTAGTTTATTATTTCATTTCGCCCCCCAATCTGTTGCATTTTTGTCGCGCCACAACATTTTATTGCCCAAAAATATGCATTATGCCTCCAAAAAGGGTTTGAATTTGATATCATAGAAAAGGAATGTATGTTTTTTTTAAAGGAATATTTCATGAACAAGAAATTGTTGGTGATAGCAGGTTGCGCGCTTGCAGCCTGTGGAGGAGCAAGTGGCGGCCGGACGACAACCTGCACAAACTATTCAGGTGTGTTTATTCAGGTTGGGGGTGGTCTTGTACACACGAGCGCCAAGTGCACAACAGTCACAAAGGACGGAAAAAAGCTCAAAGGAACGAAAGTTGGCAGCGCAGTGGATAATCAGTGGACGGTTGACATTGCTGGCGCTACGTTGTCAGAGGAAGTGGCGCTCTCGGAACTTCTCAAGCATACGGCAATACTCGCCCAAATCGATGCAGAGAAAGCAAGATTGATGGATAAGAGGCTGAGGAGTGTTGTTGCTTCTGCTGCTCATGCTGGTGGTGTTGCTGCTGCTGCTAACCAGCATGAGTTTGGCGTAGATTGGGGCAGGGATGCCGTCCATGTTGGTAATAACTGCGCTGCGCTTGCGGTGACAGTTAGCGTTGTTAACGCTGGTACTGCTGTTGCGGTGAATAACGATCATATTGAAGATGCCGTTATTGCCGCAAGAAATGCTTTCTGGGGGTTTGGAAATCTTGTGTCTTCTTTGGGGGGGAAGGTGCTTCGTGTTGCTCCTCTTGCTCCTGTTGCTGGAGCAACAGAGTACAGTAATGCAAATGACCTTATTGCTGCTGCTGGTGGTGGTGGTGGTAATGTAACTATTGGTGCGGATGTGTATGTACAATTTGGTTCGGCTGCTCCAGTTAAAGTTTTGGATGGTGCTGATATACTTTTCAGCACTGCTGGTGGTGGTGCTGTTGGTGCTGGTGCTTTAGCGGACGCCAATGGCTTGGTTCGTCGCCAAAGGTTTAACGGCATCGTGAAAAACCTGCTCAGTGCTCTAGATCTAACCAGAGATGCATACATGGCAGCCTACGTCAAGCCGGCGCTCGCCAGACTTAACATCGATCCAGAAAATTATAGCGACAAGACGAAGGAGACGTCTGAAAAGACCATGAGCTCAACGATAAATCTAAAGCCAGTCGCTGATCAGATTGTCCTTCATGATAAGCTGAAAAAATTGCTTGATAAGTGGAAGACTGGACGCGTAAGTGGCGCTGTTGACGTTGGTGCTTATACTGCTGCTGTTGCTACTGCTGCTGGAATGGACGCGGATGTGTACACTGCGCTGTCTAAAGTTGGGGCAGAGTTCTTTGATCGTGCTCCTGCTGGTGGTGCTGGTGCTGTCCAGAATGCTGCAATTGCTGCTATAAATGCAGGAGCCGTAGGAGCACCACCTGAAGAAGCTATTAGAAGCGTATTGTACGATCTGAAGACTCAGCTTACACAACTTCACCCTGATATTAAACTTTTCGTTGATAATGCTGGTGTTCGCACGGAGTATGACAATGCAAACAAGGTAGCAATCAGTATTGTAAACCACGTTGCTTTAATTAACACAAAAATCACTGCTACGATTCCAGGAATAGAGGGCGAAGTAACATTGCTTCCTACGGGACATATCTTAGGATCTGATATTGCTTCCGGTGGTGTTGCTGCTGGCAACGCAGACGTAACCAACGACCGTGTCAACGCTGTTGTTGGAGCGGTATGCACTGTGCTTGGAAATGCGATATCTGCTGTTGGCAATATGGCGACAGATCCGAAGTTCACTGCTGAACTAAAGGCAATTCACAGGGATTCCTCCAATGTTGAGACGGCTCCTAAAGTGATCACGAAAAAAGATGATAATGCGGCTATATGCGCCGAACTTCAGGCTCAAACGACTAGCACTTCTGGCCATAAAAACCACATGTACGGAACTATAGCAGGTGGATTCCAATATTCGAACAGAATATTTGCAGCTGTTGAAATTGGCGGAACAGTCTATCATATGGATATCCCAATCAGAACAGATGAAGACAACCTGGCAAACACTACTCACGCGCTTCCAAATGGTGGATCATTGGTCTATGGGACACAGGTTCCTGGCGGATTCGGAAAGCAAACGTTGCGTGCGAAGTATTCCTTCGATGGAATGGCCCGATTTGGTGTGAGTGTTTTCGACGGAGTGCTTAATTTTTATGGAATGGTCGGCGGGCAAAGAATATCCTATGAACATACGTATTCAGCGCCTAATGCTGGTAGTGCCTCTATTGGGAGTGTCACCTATGTACCCGGCACTGTTACTGTGGATAATATGTGCTCAACAGGCGTATCCGAAGAAGGCGCTTCCGGAGTGGCTGCCGGGGAGCAAAAGCATAAGATAGACAAGATCAGAGCAATCTTCGGAGTAGGCACACAAATCAATATCACCCGCAACTTTGGGCTTGATGTACGATTCCAAATGTCACCGAAAATCAAATTCGATGTCCCCACGGATGCATACAATGCGTCGCTTCTGCATGACCTATGCAGCCAAGGAGCAATAAACCAAATTGAACTCACGACGTTTGAGATGAAAATTGGAGCAGTCTTGAGGCTCTAAATTAATAAAACCAAAACGAGGAGCACGAAACATCGTGCTCCTTGCTCCCCACCACCACCGGGGTTGATTAGCTTTGCTGGTGGCTTTCGCTACCAGCGAGCATTATGGGGACGGTGATGAGGACGCCTCCAATGATGTGGCTTTCCCTGGTAATATTTCTGATGACCGTCTTTTAAATTGCAATGCTTTAAATGACCTGGCCTTCCATGAAAACGTCTACCATACGGCCTTCCATCTCGCTGCTTCTCCCAGTGCTTGTGCTGCCCAAACGGCGGCCTGTGACGCGGCCCATGCAGCCTGTGGTGCTGTCCGCACCGCTTATCATGCGATCCACAATGATGATACTGTGGACGATGATGCGGAGACTGCCCTCCAAACGGATGCGGATGATGGTGCGCGCTCGCTCCACCAACAACTCCAAGCAAAGCAATCAACGAAATAAAGAACTTCTTCATAAAGCTTCTCATAAAATACAAAACTCTACGAGAATTATACAACAGAAACTCAATGTTGTAAATGACTATTGTCGTATTTTCCTGGTGTTTTCTTTAAGCCAGTCGATTGCTATCTTGTCTGCCCCAAACAGCTGCCAATACTCGTCTAGCACTCGCTTGTTGTAATTGTCGAGCCACGCGATTTCTTTCGGTTCAAGCATCTCGAAATCAATTAGTTTATAGCAAAAAGGAATATGCGTTATTGTCTCAAATACAACATAACCATCTTGCTCTTCGACACTGGCTAGCATATTCTCCAACCTAATACCAAAATCATCAGTGTAGTATCCAGGCTCGATGGTCGTCACCATATTTCCCGTAATTTTGTCGTTGCTGCCACCCGATATCGCCGGTCTCTGGTGGACGCTCCTATAGTTGCCAACGCCGTGCCCAGTGCCAAAGTAATAGTCCATTGAGTTCTGCCACATGCAATACCTGCATATCGAATCGAGGCAGCTTCCTTTCGTCCCACTAGGAAATCTGGCAGTTGAATAATGAATAATCGCTTTCAATATGGTCGTATACACCTTTTGATATAGAGGACTTGGCCTATTGCCAATATATATCACCCTTGTCACATCGGTTGTACTATTTTTAAAATGGAAACCAGCGTCAAAAAGAAACAGCGCATCACCCCTTATGATGTCCGCCGACGCCTGGTGATGAACAATGGAAGTATTTTTACCGGAAGCACATATTGGAATAAAAGAATAATCTATAGCATCCGCGTTTTTGAAA
>JAIROR010000036.1 GCA_031257415.1 Holosporales bacterium
GGGTTAACCAGGAGGATGTTAGTGTATGTCCACGAAATGGCAGGAAAGGTCTTGCGAAACCAATCCAGAGGCTGTCTTCGGTCGATTCCATTCCGATTACACCAATCTCCCCAAGAATACACACACACCACCAGCTAGTTTTAGAACCGGCTAGTAGTGTGGCTGTCGATCAAGTTAGAACGTAATCTTCGCTCCAGTAAGGAAGACCATAGTTTTCTGTTTGAAGATATTCCCCGGAAGTTTGGTGTCGATGGTGCTGCTGATCAGGCATGCCCTCTTTCCCGTCTCTGTATACAAATGATTGGCCTCGACGAAAAACTTGAGACCGGAGCATACGACGTAGTCTAGAGCCAAACTGGTCATATGGCCCTTTGCTTCCTCGCTTCCAGTCACCTTTCTTGACGTTTGGTGATAAACCGCCGATAGGACAAGCTTGCTTGTGATTCTGTACTTCATGCCAACGTTCCATGATTTGCCGGAATTGCCGTCAACATCTGATACGAACTTCCCTATGGAGTATTTCTCGCGTCCGTCTCTATACATTTCTCTTATTGGTAACCTACTTTTGCCATTGTCCAGATATCCGCAACCGAAGCTGAAATTCTTTATTGTAAACGTTGCCGTTGCGTGGTATCCATTGACATTATTGAGTTTAACAGCCTCGAGGTCTGCTCCGTCTACCTTAGTTCCTGTCTCATCGTAACAAGGATTTGCTCCGAGGTCTCTGGTCTTTTCATGAATATACGTGATGGCAATTTTCCCACTGACGCCCTCAGCAATTTTGAATTCCTGAGACACTCCATAACCCATATTGTGTTCTCCATATGGCTTATCGGTATTATTTGTCGTATCCCCAACGACTATTCCATCATCGTTTCCATTGCCTCTTGCGGTTCCTTCTGCCTTACCTCTTTTGCCGTGGTGTCTAGTATCCGGCGTGTATGACAAACCAAACTGGAACCCGCCGAGTATAGGGGTAAAATATACGAGCTTCGACGCCTTTGAAGAGTATCCAACAAGATTTATCATCCTGAGAACGCCAGGTGCCGCATCGACATCCGAAGAGGCCGCTCCATCAAGCCCATCTGCTCCGCCGAAAAGCTCTTGCCCTCCGCTTAGCATCGTGGCTTCCGGACCTTTATGGTTGCCTGCGCTGAACGAACCGACGTTATCTCTCTCCAATGTTACATACGCCTTATCTATAGCAATAGATTCTTTATATGCATCCATTGAAAGTTTGGCTTCATATTTCCACTTGTTCGCGAGTCTACCTGAGGCCGCGAATGCTACCTCGGCACTATTAGTTGCTACCCTTCCGCCACTGACGTCTTGGACAGCCTTTTTCTGCGATTTGCCACGCCCATTTTCATCGCCTCCGTAATAAGTGTAATTTGGGTTGGAAAAGGAATAAATAACCCCCAACTTACCTGAAATCTTCAGAATTGGGACTGCGCTTTCCCCATCCTTTTTATCCGCCTCTTTTTTCTTCTTGGCACTATTTTCGTTCGCTAAGATGGTCTTCTTCCCCTCATCCTTGCCGCCAAAAATAGTGTTCACTGGAGTGCTATTCTGAAAGCTCCCACGATCCTGGACCTTTTCAACTTGAGGTTTATTGGATGCACTCTGTTCCTGGACCTTTTCAACTTGAGGTTTATTTGATGCACTCTGTTCCTGGACTTTTTCAACTTGAGGTTTACTGGAAGCACTCTGTTCCTGGACTTTCTTGGCAGGAACGGTTTCTATTTGAGTCTCTTTGTTACGCTTGGTCACTTTCTTAGTAGCGCGGCGCTTTTTGGCAGCAGCTTGCTTCGTGGGAACCGCAGCATCAGACTCCAACAATCCAGAACAACCAATCGACAAGGCAAAAACACAAATTGCCGGCAAGACATTCTTCTTCATAACAAAGAAACTATCCTCTTAGACGCATTAACCATAACCTATCCTAATCATAACTCAAAAGAAAATTGGGTTAATCGGTAAAAATGCAAAAGACATAAGTAACTTTATTCATTTTTAAAGAAAATTATTAAGTAATTGTTTTCTGAAGCAGGTAGCAAATTAGTGTCCAAATGCATACGCAAAGATTAACATCAATATCCGAGCAATAAAAAGACAAATTATCAGAGGAGAATAAAATTCTCTTTTCTTGTTCAGGGTGTTGCCTAAAAACAACTCCTAGCTAACGAAGAGAAAGCCCAAATAGCCAACTTCATTCAAGCGGGTGGATTTTGATTTTTATCGGCGCCGAGACTCTATTATTTTCTACCTCGAAGACAATTTTGTATATATCGCATTATTTATATGTTAGTATTATTATAGTACATGAGATTAATAGTTAAAAACTATTAAAGCTCTACTGGAAGGAAAATAGGGAGGATAAAATAATGAGATGTATTGCTGGAATGATTGGAGCGTATCTAATGGTATTTTCAAATTTATATACTGCGGAGGCGCAGAATGAAGAGCCTTCGCTGCCAATATACAAGCATTTTTGGCCAAAAGGATTTTTTGTTTCAGACAGTGCTTTGACGTATTCGATTCAAGAGAGTTCTCTCAAGTTGCCAAATTTTGAAAATGCCCTGCTCGCAAAATCAATTGCAAAGTATGAGAAAGCTGAAGCAGACAATTTGGCAATTAAAGTTAAGCTAAAGTCTGTATTGGATGTATTGAATTTGTTATCGGAAAATCATTGGATTGCTCTGAACAAGCGAAGCCTCAGCGGTGCCACACTCATTGCCAAAGCGATGAACCGGCTGATAATCTCTAATGCTGAGGTTCTTGAGCATAATGAAGAGGCGCTATTTTCATACATCTCGCAAATAGAAATGTCTGGCGGCAGCGTCTCGGCAGGCTCCTCGGAGAAGTATTTGGCGGCTTTGGATTTGGCAAAATACGTAACGAACACACCGCTATTGTCAATTAAATACTCGTTTTCTGCTATTAACGATATAGATATCAGAGCCGCAGAGCCAGATAAAAAGACTGGCGTGGCCAAGACTGGCGATAAGGCCGCAGAGTCCGACAAAAGGGCGCAAGAGCTGCAGCTGGCGACCGCATCAGAAGTGAACCAAAGCAGAACAATGCTAGCTAGGCAAAATGAGTTTATCGATATTGTATTTAAGTATGTTTGTGATAAACATCCAACTCAGAAAGAATTTCTCGAAAAGATGATGATCTCTGAACATAATAAATATTCTAAATTTCTGGCTGACGTATATGAAAACATGTGCAATGATAGTATGCAGAAATACAATGTTGTTGATAAGGGGCAGACGAGTGGCACTGGTCGCAATACATGCTTCTTTAATTCCATCTTTTGCCACGATCTGAAATCTGGCAATATCCCATCAACAAAGGCCGGCTCCCTCGCGAGGGCAAAGAATTATGTTTCTCATCTAGATGAATTGTATAAGCAAATACTGGAATACAATAACTATAAAGAGCACCTTGGAATAAACGATATGACCAAAAATATTGCCATTATATCAGCTGATAACAATGCAGATGCAATGTATTCTTTCTATGGAACTTTGCATAATTCCATAAGCTCAACTAATGACCGTATCTTTCCAGGGGAGATAGACGGATGTTCAATCGTGGAGATGGCCGCGGCATCACTTGGATTCAATACTGTGCTTTTCTCGAGTAACTTCGAAAGGCCGCACCCCAATTCCAACAGTCTTCTTCGATATTACTCTGGTGGATTTTTCTTTTCCTTGTATGCTCCAATCATTCCAATATCATTTACATACTCCAGCAAAGGACGTGCTGCATATGGCCACGCAAGATCGCTTGCAAAAAGGTGAGGCTGCGGAGCCGTTACCTAACTTCAACTTAGCTAGTTTTAAAAATTACAGCGCAATCTTGCTTACTTCCTTGTATCTATGCCAAGAGCTTCGTTTTGTTTTTTGATGAGTTCTTGGCATCCATTTCTTGCCAAATTGAGCAATTCATGAAATTCTTTTTCTGAAAACGGCCTTTTTTCTCCAGAAATCTGAATTTCAATAATATCGTTTTGCGACATAACAAAGTTGGCGTCGACATCAGCGCGGGAGTCTTCTCTATAGTCAAGATCCAAGAGGGCTTCATGATTTATAAGTCCACAAGAAATTGCGGCAATATTTTCTTTTATTGGATTCTCTGTGATCAATTTATCTTTCATAAGTTTTTTGCAGGCTAGATATAGGGCGATAAAAGCCCCAGTAATGCTTGCCGTTCTTGTTCCTCCATCCGCCTGGATAACGTCACAATCGATTTTAACTTGCCGTTCCCCAAGAATTGTCAGGTTAACAATGGAGCGCAGCGATCTCGAGATAAACCTTTGAATTTCGAGGGTTCTTCCCGATTGCTTGCCTTTGGCCGCTTCTCGTTCTGCTCTCTCAGAACAGGAGCACGGCAGGAGTCCATATTCGGCTGTTATCCATCCCGTTTTTGAATGCTTCAAAAACATCGGGATTTTTTCTTCTATCGTGGCAGCACATATAACATGTGTATTGCCAAATTTAACAAAACAAGATCCATCGGAATGCTCATAGTAATTGGGGAATAGCCCAACCGTTCTGAGTTTATCGTTTTTTCTCCCCATGAACCTTTTTACGTGTGGTCCTAGTGACATTTTCACCACATCCTATAAAAAAGTGTGCCATATATAGAATCTATCACAAGCTCCAAGAAATGACTACCGTGATTTTGATTGCGCGAAATTATGTTTCAAAAGGCGATCGATTCCAAACATTAAGTTACAATAATTTCAAAATAAACGCAACTATATTATGCATTCTTTTGTGTCATTTTGAATGAAAAGTAGTATAATTAGCTCATGTCGGCCTGAAGATGGTGTTGTTAAGTGAAAAGAATGGTGTTTTGTATTCCCTGTGTTTTTGTATTGTTTGCGTATGTTGGGGAGTGTATTGGTAGTGAAGAAGATAACAATAGTCTGTTGGAGCAAAATCCACAGATGATCAATAGTCTGAATAAAGCAGTGGAAGCAGCTTGCATTGACGCAGCTAAACGCGTTAACTGTGGGAAAAAGAAAAATGCAGCTTTGGCTGTGGAAGTGAAGAAAGCGAAAGTAAATAATAAGGAAGAGATAATTCTTATTTCCAACGATTCCTCTTCAGATAGCCATACACATTGGATTACGTTTGGGAGAACAGATGAATTGAGTCTTCCTAGCTCAAGTAGTTCTTCTAGCTCAAGTAGTTTCTCTAATTCGAGTAGTTTCTCTAGCTCAAGTAGTTTTTCTAGCTCAAGTAGTTTCTCTAGCTCAAGTAGTTCTTCTAGCTCAAGTAGTTCTTCTAGTGAGATACCAAACGATAAATTACACGAGCATTCTCTCAATAGTAATAGAAAGAAATTGATAAAAAAAACCACGGCGAAAGCACAGAAGCAAAGCCCAGGTATGTTGAACCAGCGAGGAAAGGGTACAGCAATTTCGTCTCCAAATCAAAAGGACTGGTCAAACTATTTTGCAAATAATTATAAAAATCGAAATCGTCCTTCTACAGTAACTCCGCCCTCGAAACTAAAGCGGAAGGAGCTTCCTCCCTCGATAAAGTATGGACTTGGTTTCTCTGCAGCGACCCCGTCCACAAAGTTGGCGAGAAAGCCGAGCTCACATACCGTGATTTCAACTCCGCTTTTGAATACTGTGCCAAATTCGGGTGGTCCTTCTGTTATAACTCCATATGTAAATACTGAGGGTAACGGAAATTCATTGAACCTAAGTAGCTCCCATAGTGAGGTTTCTCGTAACGTAGCCAGGGGGGGGAAGAGTCCATTGAGCAAGTTCCCTATTGCTGTATCAACTTCGGCTACTAGTAATGGGAGTAAGCAGAATCGTCTCTTTATTGTAACTCCGCCTGAAAATGTCGGGAATAGACAGAATTCGCCTGGCCATAAACATTCTTTTATTGCGGCTCCAATTGAAAGTGCTGGAAATAAGCAAGGCCCGCTGGGACGGTATGGTTTTTATAACCATTGCAGCGTTTGTACTTATCGAGGAGATACGGTACCTGATACAGCGGATCGTCATCATCGCCCCACATTCAATCCACGACCCAGGGGCACGATTTTCCCTGAACAAGGCAGCAAGAATTATGATCACTCTGTCACGGGGGCTAGCTCTGCTCTTAACGGTGGCTACGCTGCTCTACACGCCAAAGCTGTAGAAAATGGGGCTGCCAAAAAAAGGGCTAGCAGCAGCGGGCCTAAGGGTATTGTTGGCAGCAAAAAAGTTTTGGTGCGTTGTAATTCTGAATCGCCCAAGCCGAAGCGCCGGAAAGAATTCCAGCTTATCCTGAGTAACGTGGTTGAAAATACTTGGGCTGAGCAAAAAAACACAAATTTTGATTTTGATATGGGAATATCCGAAACAATAATTAATAAAAATTCCACCCCAGCGAATAGTCTGTTCGTCACTTCATCAGAAGATGAGAAACCTTTTGGGGATGATGTCGTTTCGTCAGATGATTCTTTGAAGAAAAGCAGAACTTCTAATAATAGTGTTATTTTCTTGAGTAATCCTCTGAGAAAGAAAACTGAAAATACTTCCGTCACTACAAAGAAAGCGGGTATTCATCAAAGTAGTATATCAACGCCATTGCAGATGTCTTCTGATCTTTTTAAGAGAGGCTCCAGTCAAAAAAAGGGAAATTCTCAATCGTCGGCTCCTTCTCTTCATTCTCGATCATTAATGTCTAGAAAACAATTTTTTGAAGATTCTGATGAAGATCAGGAAAAGAGGAAACTTAGAGCTGAACTCAGGGAAACCAAGAATAAATTGAAAGCCCTTGAGAAGGCAGCGGCAGAAGCGGTTGCAGAGGCGGCAAGACGGAGGATTTTGAAAAATCACTCTCGCAGGTTTATAAATGACGTAGCCGAGGATGGCGACGAAATTCCAAATAGCAGTAGCATTCCTTCAAGTATTCCAGAGAGCTCCCCGAGCAGTAGTAGTATTTCTCCAAGTAGCTCCTCGAGCAGTAATAGTATTTCTCCAAGTATTCCAGAGAACTTGTTGAGTATAGAGATGGCAAGAAACAGTATATACAACTGGGTTTCTTCTTCGGCCTCCCCAAAGTTGTTGGTTAGCTCGAAGATAAAGAGAAAGATGCCTAGTCCTGGAGGTCTGTTAATAACTAGTTCAAAAATAAAGAGGAGAACATCTAGCTCCGACAGTGACTCGGAAGAAACAAGCTCGAGCAGCAGCAGCAGCGGATCTGATTCAGCTTCCGACAGTGATGGTGACTCGGATGAAACAAGCTCGAGCAGCAGTGACAGCGAATCTGAATCTGATTCAGCTTTCCCAAAGTTGTTGGTTAGCTCGAAGATAAAGAGGAGGACATATGGTTCTAGTAGTGATTTGAACGAAACAAGCTCGAGCAGCAGTGACAGCGAATCTGATTCAGCTTTTCCAAAGTTGTTGGTTAGCTCGAAGATAAAGAGAAAGATATTTAGTCCTGATAGTTCATTAATAGCTAACAGGAAGATGAAAAAAAATTAGGCGAACTGGCTATGTTGCATTCTTCCTTCTTGCAGCGCATGGGACAAAGATGGGACAAACGCATGGGCGCCTTTCTGGAAATAGAGTAAAACAGCTGTGTATACCCGATTACCAAAAGATTGCCAGAGAAAAGGTAAGTCGCCAGAGATATTTCAGGCCTGGAAAAGCCGCAGTCTTTTGATGGTTGGGTGTATGTCATATGTTTTGAGGGTGCATTCTCAAAGTTTTTTCTCATGGGACAAAGATGGGACAAAGATGGGACAAAAATTTTTCTTGCATAAAAATAAAAAAGTGTGTTACCAATATTATTGACACCTGTTCCTGCGGGCTCTCTTTTCCTGGAGATTGCGCTGGGTTAACCAGGAGGATATTGGTGTATGTTCGCGAAACTATGAGAAAAGTCTCAAGAAATCGACCCAGAAGACGGCTTCCGATCGACTTTACTTCCCCAAACCCAGCGCCAAAAAATAATCAGCAAAACCAGCCAAAAATTAAGGTTTTGTTAACTTTTTGGTCCTCAGTATTCGAGATACTATATTCTGTTTTACTTATTTGCCGCTCAAAAATTGTGCAAATTCTGAAGAATTTTTTCAAAAGGTGCCCCCGAATAATTCTACCATAAAAAATAATTTTTGTCAAGTTTAACGGAAAATTA
>JAIROR010000105.1 GCA_031257415.1 Holosporales bacterium
TCCAGCGAGCAATGGGACGCTATTTCAGCCCGAGGAAACCGCCAACCTCTTGCTGGGAAGCCCATGTCGATGATCCAGCGAGCAATGGGGATGCACTATCTCTTAGAAAACTGGAACCTTCTTCTTGCTTTCCTGCGACCATATTTCTTGCGCTCAACGACCCTCGAATCCCTCGTTAGAAAACCGCCTTTCTTCAGGACTTGGTGCAGATCTGGTTCGTAAAAAACCAGGGCCTTGCTGATGCCGTGGCGAATCGCCCCAGACTGCCCTGATAGCCCACCGCCATGGACAGTGCAGAACACGTTATACTGTCCCTCTCTAGCGGCGGCCACAAATGGCTGACACAATATCATCTTTAGCACAGGCCTTGAGAAATACTCCTCATAGCTATGGCCATTGACAATAATCTGTCCGGAACCAGGCCTAAGCCACACCCTTGCGATAGAATTCTTCCTCTTTCCTGTCGCGTAAGCCCTGCCATACTCGTCAAGCTTGCGTTCTCTCTTCACCACTGGCCCGCTGCTGTTGCCACCATTGACAGCACCATTGACAGCTTCCGCTGCTGCCACAACAACCTCCGAAAAAACAACCTCTTCCAAAATCTCTCTCACCTTCATTGCTGCGCTCCTCTTTTATTCTTGCCGTTCAAAGTTGAAACGTCCAAAACCTCGGGCTGCTGGGCAATATGCGGATGTTCGCTTCCTTTATACACTTTCAACTTCGACATAATGTCCGATCTCAGCGAGCCCTTCGAAATCATTCCTTTGACTGCATTTCTGACAACCTTATCTCCATGCGGTTCGTTTAGCAAATCCTTCATGCTGCGCCTCTTGATGCCGCCAGGATACCCAGTATGCCAGTAAAAAAACTTATCATTCAGTTTGTTCCCTGTAAGCTTCACCTTATCGGCATTTATCACAATAACATTGTCACCACAATCAACGTGTGGAGAAAACAACGGCTTCCTTTTACCGCGCAGCAAATCAGCAACAATAACAGCAAGCCTACCAAGGACAACTCCTTCAGCATCTATTAATATCCATTTCCTTTGAATATCAAATTCCCTAGCAAAGGAAGTACTCATAATATCAATACCCGGCCCATACGCAAAAACCCAGATTATAATACCATTCTACAACATTATTCTCCCTGGCGCAATAGTTTTTTTCGTCCCATAAAAACAACGACTTTGCGCGGCGAAGTTTCGCACATCACCACGCTATGCAGAGAATTTCCTGCAGAGATTCAGGGCAGGGTGGGGGGCTGTGTGAACGAGATTTAGGTGCTTTCAAGATTATTTTTTGTTTTCGATTTGCTACTTCTTTTTCACAATTCATCGAAAAAAACTTCAACTTTCCGCTACCGCGTTAATACTTTGTTAATAGATTGTTAAGGTTGCCTGCGCACGCCGGCACACGTCTGCGCACGCCGGCACTATCGCTATCGTTGTAAGCAAAAACATCTTTTTGATCATAATTCACGTTTATTAAACAAAAATACAAACTAATCATGTCTAATAATACAATGCAATGCAGTGCAGTGCCCGTCAATGCTTTATTAGCTAACTTTGCAGAATATTTATTTTATTTATCCAACATAGGGCATATACCACTTGAGCTTCATATTTGATACAATGTGCCCAGGTGTGCCTTTGGGTGTTTCGTGTGTTATGAAGAGGGTGGCGGTTGCTCTTTCGGGTGGGGTTGATTCGTCGTTGTCTGCGATGTTATTGATGGATGATTCTGATAACGAGGTTTTTGGAGTGACCATGAATCTTCATGAAAACTCCAGAGAACCAATAGAGAGTGCCTCCAGGATTTGTTCTTTTCTCGGAATAAAGCATTTTGTGATAGATTTACAGGAAGCATTCAAAAAAAGCGTTATTGATGTTTTTCACGAATACTATAGAACTGGGCGCACGCCGAATCCCTGTGCCTTTTGTAACCGCGATATCAAGATAGGTCTTTTTTTGGAGGAAGCCGTAAAGCTCGGAGCAGATTGCATGGCGACTGGGCACTATGCGATGAGCGACAACAATGGAGTTCTTATGGAGGCATTCAATAAAAAGAAGGATCAGAGCTATTTTCTGTCGCTTGTCAAGAGGGAGAACATGAAGAGAATGCTGTTTCCGCTTGGAAAAATGCCATCCAAGGACGAGACCAGGCGGTTGGCCCTTATGCGAGGACTGCCAAACCACTCCCGAAGCGAGAGTCAGGATGTATGCTTTCCGACTTCGATTAGCCATTATCAATACGAAGATAAGGAGGGAGACATAATTCATATCGAAACACAGCAGAGGATTGGCACTCATAATGGTATTCATAGATATACGATAGGGCAGCGGCGCGGACTAGGCATAGCAAGCAAGGAGCCATTGTTTGTCGCCAGGATAGATTATCCTACAAATACGATTATGGTTGGAGAGAGGCATCATTTAACAAACAATACGTTCAATGTCCGTGAAACAAATTGGTTTATTGATAAATTTACTGAGGAATATATCAAAGTTCAGGTTAAATTGCGTTCTTCCTGCTCAAAGATCGATGCCCAGGTGCGAAAAGAAAGCGATGCAGAAGCCGTTGTTCACTTGTTGAGCTTGAACGAGATTCCTGTCACCGCCGGGCAGATATGCGCCTTCTACGATGGAGAAAAAGTCGTTGGCGCCGGAATTATCTCTTTCTGAATTTTTCCCAGGAAAGACGGCCATGAGCATGCGCACAGCAGCGATCTTGGCACATGTCATCCGAAATGACTCATGAGAAATCCGTCTATTATTTTGGGCTCGAACCACGTGGACGTTGGAGGAAGCTTGTTGCCGTTATCTACTATCTTAAAGAATTCGCTTATACATATATCTGGTATGAAAACGATTATCGAACTATTGGAATATAGCGAAAAGATTTTGTCATAATCGGCAAAGGTTATATTGCCGGGCAAGGGAAAGATCCTTCCTTCGCGTTTATGGTCGTCTATACCGAAAGCTTCTTTAAAGATTATATTATCGACTGCGGAAAACAACGAAATTTTATCTATGATGTCATTCCTGAAAATAACCTTGTATGTATAACTGTCTCTGAACTTTATGAGTATGCAATTTTCCAGCGAAATATCATTGTTAGTCAAAACCTCCATAACGCAATACTTTGAGATCCTCTGGATCCATTCATCTGGAATTTTGCCAACGATAACCCTGTGGCAGCTTTTCAGGCATATCGATCTGGCGTCCGTTAGGGAAACCATTATTCGGAGAGAAGCTTTGTTGGGCATTCCTTGGAAAATGGAAAACCTGTGGTGCCCATCTGCGATATATAGTCTATCGATTTCTTTAACGCTGTTCTTTATGTTTTCTATTTCAAGAGGGTTTTTGATTTGCCAAAGTGTATATAGGGCTCCGTTTATGCTGGTTTGGACTTTGGGCCTGAAATTAACAGTATTTTCGACAAGAGATTTTATTGTTGGACCATTTTTGTAAAAAGTCAGTACAGGATTGATCTGCAGCTTATACGCCTCGAAGACCCGTCTATATCCGCTTATTTTGTCGGGGTGAGTATCTTCGTTTGGAAAGAAGATCTTTTTTTCGTCATAATGAACGGATGCTATTATAGATGTCGAACTTTTCATACCATCGTTTATATTAAGCACATACATCGCAGGTTCGCTATCTATTTTGGCTTCTCCCTTCGCTATTTTCCCTTTCAAGAACTCCAGAATTTCCTTAGTTCTATTGAGTTTATCTTTGGTATCAATATTAAGCAGCGACTTTGCCAATTCAGAGGAGGACTCCCACCTCGTTGAGTCAAAACTGATCAACCTGAACGGTTCTATGCGCACCTGACATCCTCCCTCTTCTTCACAAGCCTACTGAATCAGTGTATCACTTTCGCCAACCGCATTCTACCGTCATAGGGAACAAAAAATCTCTTTTGGCAATCTTTTGGTGTTTTGGGTATACACATACATTCAGTATATCACTTAGGTTTGCTTTAGAGCAAGTATTATCACTTAGGTTTGCTTTAGAGCAAGTATTATCACTTTAAATAGGCCGAACGTGCCGTGGTTACTAGAGGTGGTTACTAGAGCATTACTATCCATGAACAGACAAAAACCACAGGGCAAACTTCCCTGTGGTTTTCTGGTAGTCTTTTAAGAAACGAAATCACAATCACTACAGCAGAGAAACAGTCCCATTTTACTGAGAAGTTTTTGCTGAAGCTGCATCTCCGCTCTCTGCTGGAGCCTTCTCGTCCTCTGTTGGAGCTTTCTCGCTCTCTGCTGGAGCCGAAGCTTCTCCAGGCGGCGTGGTCTCCTCAGACGGCACTGTTCCCTCCTCAGGAGCTGGCCCCTCTTCGGGGGGCGCTGGCTCTTCTGGAGCCACCGGAGCCCCATCCGGAGACCCTGGAGCCCCAAAACCTTCCGCAGGCGGGGCCACCTCTGGCATTGCTTGCGGAGGGCCTTCCGTTGAAGTCGAAGCCTTCTCAGTATTGGGATCTTCCTTGCTTGAAAAAAGACCACAAGCCCAGCCTACCGCCAGAAGAACAACTACCGCTACAACCGTGTATACTAATTTGCCATTAGCCATGATACGCTTACCTTTTCGACAAAAAAACACTCATACCTACGTACAAGCATATACCATTTTCGTAAAAAGCAGAATACTTTTTTCGAAATTGTGTTAAAAATACTGCCTCATGTTGGGAAATTTTAATGCAGAATTGATTTGAAAAATGAACTCTTTTAAAATTCCAGGAAACGGAATGATTGCAGGAAGACGCGAAATACAAGGGACTGCCCCTTGTTGCAGTATGCGATCATATTATTCTACACAAATATGGTATCAGCGAATTCAAAGTTGAAAAATCTTTTTTCTCCGGGTCTGAACGCTTGATTGGCATTGCATTATATTGTATACTTTAGGTAGGTTAGTTTATATTTTTGTTATAAACAGGACGGAAATTATGATTAAGAAAGTATTTTTGATTACAACAATAGCGGTAATGCCGGCATGTGCGAGTGATGATGATGTAGTTTCTTTGAGTAAATACGACTCAGATTCTCAGCAGGAAGTAAAATTTGAGAGGGTGAAACATGAGGGAGATCTTGATAGCAGGTGCAGTGAAAAAGAGATAATGTTGAGCGATTGCGACGACATGTGCAAAGTAGATCATAACGAAGATAAAAAGGAAAGGCAGTCCAAGACGGTACATGTGTATGAAGAAGATTATAAAGGTGGTCTAAAAGATGGACAAAAAGATGGGGCAGGTATGACGGTATT
>JAIROR010000085.1 GCA_031257415.1 Holosporales bacterium
TGATAGAAGAGTATATCTGAGCGCAGTAAACATCACCTTACCGTAAAAGATTAAGTCGCCCCCGCCACCCAACGTACTTATTAGTATCTCATAAAAGAGTTAAGGAATCGTTAAGGTTGGAGGGTTTTTTTCAGAAAGGATCTAAAAACAAACAATCTTTGTGATTGAGGTTTCCAGAAGTAATCCAAAGAACAAAAAAGATAATCTTATGAAATCGACCCAGGAGCCGTCTCCGGTCGATTTCATTCCAAATATCCACTTTAAAAGCGAATGCTTTTAAAGTTTCTTAAAGCAAGAATATATAGTTATAAACATGATTTAATAAAATTATAAACTGAATTTCTGCTGATTTTTAAATGCTTCGAGATAATAGTGCTCAGTTCTGAATCTGAAATTCTTTCCCTGAGATCCATAATTAGATCTTTGTGTTCACTGAGAGTATTGTCTGAATTGATATCAATTGGTGGTTCTATAACGATAACAGCCTCACCTCTTATTGGATTTTCTGCCAGTCTTTCTATAAGTTCAGAAGCTTTGCCGATGATGACTTCCTCGTGTATTTTGGTTATTTCCCTGACAATAGCTATTTTCCTATTATCAAAAAACTTGGCTATTTGAGAAATAGTCTTTGCAATTCGACTGGTCGATTCAAACATTACAAGTGTTGTGTTTGCTTTTGACAAGACCTCCAACTTCCTAGGATTGACGAATCCGCAAAACATGAAGTTGTTGGATGGCATTCCTGAAAGCACAAGGGCAGAAAGAACGGATGAAGCTCCCGGAACAACCGTATAACTTACCTTGTTTTCAATGCAGCTTTGAATGAGTTTGTATCCCGGATCTGAAATAAGGGGCATTCCTGCATCAGAAATTAAGGCGAATTTCAGCTTCTCGGAAATTATACCGTGGATAATACGATCAATAATCTTGGATGCTGTATAATCATTATATACGATGAGTTTTTTTCCGGAAATACCGATGGCGCGCAAAAGCTTCTCCGAAACCCTTGTATCCTCGCAAAGAATACAATCGACAATTTCCAGAGTCTCGACCGCTCTTTGAGAAATATCCTTGAGATTACCTATCGGAGTTGCAACGATATACAGACTGTAATCAGTCATTAGCTACGCTATCAGCTCCTTAATCAGATTCATTGCTGTGTCGATAACTGAAGTATCTTCCGCTTCTATCATCAATCTAGTTACTCCTTCGGTTCCAGACTGGCGCACGACGACCCGTCCTCTGCCATTCAACACCCGGCTCGTTGCCTTCGTGATATTGATAGAATCAACTTCTCTATTGATATTCCTGAATATCTGCGGAAACGGCGTGTATAGCTTCCTAATATCGCTGGCCCTCTTTGAATTAGTAACCAAATAATCGAGAACTTGCAGAGCGGCAATCAATCCATCTCCGGTTGTTGTATAGTCTATCGGAATTATATGCCCTGATTTCTCTCCTCCAAGATTACTTTTCGTTTGAATCATTTTCTCTACGACGTTTTTATCACCGACATCACTCTTCTCAAGGACCAATCCTATCGAATCCAAATATTTTTCAAGCCCAGTATTAGACATATTCGTTACGACAATCTTATTGCTACGCAGTTTGTTTCTTGCTTTCCAATCTGTTGCAATAGTGGCAATTATATAGTCTCCATCAATTATTGCCCCTTCGTTATCGACTACAATAAGTCTATCAGCATCGCCATCAAGAGCAAATCCAATATCTGCCCCGTGTTCTATTACTTTTTGCTGCAAAAGTCTCGGTTCAGTTGCCCCGCACTCTCTATTTATGTTATACCCATCGGGTTCGGCACCTATTGTTATTACGTCGGCGCCAAGCTCCCAGAAGACATTTGGAGCGACTCTATAGGCGGCTCCGTTCGCTGCATCGACAACGATCTTCCAACCGGACAACATCATGTTTCTTGTGAACGAGCCTTTGACGAATTCAACATAACGTCCAGAAATATCCTCTATTCTCTTGGCGCGTCCCATATTCTCCGGACTACATAATTTTAACTCTTCATTACCATAAAAAAGATTTGTAATTGCTTCTTCATCACGAGAGGAAATTTTGAATCCCTTATTGTTGAAAAACTTCACGCCGTTATCCATGTAATGGTTGTGGGAGGCAGATATAACGACTCCCAGATCGGCTCTCATCGTGCGTGTCATAAATGAGACTGCTGGAGTCGGGATCGGGCCAAGGAGAAAAACATTGGCGCCCAAAGCAGTAAATCCCGTCATGAGGGCAGATTCAAGCATATATCCGGAAAGGCGCGTATCCTTGCCTATAACGACATTAAAATCCCCTCTTTTGAAATAATTGGCCACCGCCATAGCGAGCCTCATAATGCTTTCTGGCGTAATCAGACCACTGTTGGCGACCCCTCTTATTCCATCTGTTCCAAACAACTTGCTAGCCACTCGACCTACGCATAAACACTTCGCATATCAATATTCTATCCCAGCCTCCCGGATAAGACAACGAAGCTTGTTACGAGCTCTCGAAAAAGAGCGCCAGATAGATCTGGACGCGCGTGTTGGAATGAAATCGATCAGGGACAACACTATAAAACTTTAAAAACATTCGTTTTTAAAGTGGCTATTTGGAATGAAATCGATCAGGGACGCCCCTTGAATCGATTTCATGAGATTATTGTTTCTTTTTTTGTAATCCACAAAAACCCCAACATTTCCATCTAACCTTAACGATTCCTTAACTCTTTTATGAGATACTAATAAGTACGTTGGGTGGCGGGGGCGACTTAATCTTTTACGGTAAGGTGATGTTTACTGCGCTCAGATATACTCTTCTATCAA
>JAIROR010000022.1 GCA_031257415.1 Holosporales bacterium
CAGAATAAGGAGTCTGTTCTTGAGAATAGCCCCAGTCACGTGCCGCAGAATAAGGAGTCTGTTCTTGAGAATAGCCCCAGCCACGCGCTGAAGAATAAGGAGTCTGTTCTTGAGAATAGCCCCAGCCACGCGCTGAAGAATAAGGAGTCTGTTCTTGAGAATAGCCCCAGTCACGTGCCGCAGAATAAGGAGTCTGTTCTTGAGAATAGCCCCAGTCACGCGCTGAAGAATAAGGAACTCGTTCACGAGGATTTGGAGGGAAATCTAGTTGGGGAGGAGGCGTATGTGCAACCCCCTCTCCCAGTTGTGTGGAGTCTGCCATACAGGCCTGGTGAATTCGTTGTGACTGATTGCAATAGCTATGCCTTCGAGTGGCTTGAAAAATGGCCATTCAAAATTCACGAAAATTTTGCGTGTCTCGTGGGGGAAACAAGCTCCGGCAAAACTAACCTCGCCATGATATGGGCAAAAAGGGTTGAAGCAAGGGTATTCAACGCAAAAGACAAACTATTCGAAAGATGGATGGGAATCCTCTCCGATAGCTGCGAACAATACTTTGTTCTCGACGATGCAGATGAAATTGAAGACGACATTCTGCTCTTTTATATTTATAATTCTGTTAAAGAAAAAAATGCATACATGCTTTTTACTGCCAAGACTCCGCCAATAAGATGGAACTTAAAAATCGCCGATATCAGGTCGCGGGTGCTCACGATCAGTGTTTTAAATATCCAGAAACCAAACGAAGAAGCGGCCGCAAGAATTATCAAACAAATGCTCAGAATGAGAGGAATAGAGATACTTGATGACGTCGTAGAATATATAATAACTCATTCCGAAAGGACTTATAAATCGATCAATTCCTTGGTTAACAAAATAGATAACAAGCTGATATCAAAAAAAAGACAAAGATTAACTATTCAATTTTTGAATGAATATATTGAAATCTAGCGAGGCAAAAAGAGAGCCTACTTTGCTAAGTTGGCTCTGAGTGTTTTTGTTTTCTATATGATTTATTATTAATTACAGCGCATGATAGAGCGGCATTCATAACAAGAGAAGTTATAGTTCTGAAGGGATCAATAATAGGATCAACAACAACCAAAATGATAGATATTGAACCAATTGGAAGATTGAGCGGATCGAGAATAATTGACATCATGGCAATAGCGAGAACCCCTGTTGTTCCTGAGGCGGCGAGGCTTGTTAGTATTGCTCCAACTATAACGAATTCATATTGCCATGGGCTGAGCGGTTCATTATATAGCGATGAAATAAAAATCGTTATAAAAGCATAGTACGCTGCATTACTTACTCTACACATAGTCACGCCAAGAGGAATGCAAAGGTCCACAGAGTCGCTTGGTAATTTGAATTTGCTAACAAGAGTTGAGGTCAGGAACGGCAGCGTCGCCTGGTTGCTGCACGTTGAAAAGGCAACTGTAATTGGTTCTTTAAGAGCTTTTATGGAGTCTATTATCCCAATAGGGCTTCGCAGCAACAATATGACGCCAGATACAATTATGATTATTAAGAAGCACACCATTGCCCCGAAACAAAAGCTTTTCATTGACACGAGGACATCGAGGCTTATCTCCGAAAGGCTGCTAGCGAGCAAAAAGCAAATACCAATTGGAAGTACTTTTGCGGGGATTTTTAGAATTGCCTTGAATGAGTCCATAAGTACAGACAGAAAATTTAATGTAGATACTATCTTTTTCCCGCCGAGAGTTGCTATTGTAATTCCGACGAGAATCGATACAGAGAGTATCTGTATAACATTACCATCCGCGAATGCTTGAAATGGGTTTTTGGGAACGAGCGTTGTTAAAAAGTCAATAAAGTTGAATTTTTGCAAAGAACTCAAAGCCTCTTCTGGAGAAATGACGCTTATTGATTTTTGCATATCCTGGAAGATCATATTAGCTATTAGGCGGGAATTGCCAACTTCCTCGGCTGGATTAAACACGAGGCTGCAGATAATCCCTATGACGCTTGCAATAACCAATGCTCCGATAAACATAGATATAACACGCACGATGTGTATATTGTTGTTTTCTCCATCCATAAGTTTAATAACACTTGCTGTTACTGATGAAAAAATGATAGGGATAATTGAAATTGATATTAAAGTTAGAAACATAGTACTAAACGGCCTTAGAGCTCTTCCTACTTCCGGCATCAGCAAACCAATGAAGGCAGCAATCACAGCGGCACCGAGCGTCGTCCACCCATTGTCAAGAAAGCCCAAAATTCTATTCCCTATATTTTTTATCATTTTACACTCCTTATAAAACATCTCACTTCTGAGTTAGATGGAACGTTCCATCCCAATCATCTGGCGGAGGATCTTTACTATATTCAGAACACCTTTCAATTAGCGGGGTAATAGATCTTTCCGCCTCAGGGAAAAGATCAACTATTCTTTTATATTTTGCTATTGCCTTTTCAAAGTTCCGTTCTAAATAAAGTTCGAATGCTTCTTTTGTTTTCGCGCATAATTGTATTTGGCTATAGTATTCGCTGTCCTCTCCCATGGTGCTCAATGGCTCGTATATGACAATCCCAATCGATTTTCCTTTGACGGCCACCTTATCTATGACCCTGAACAAAACTCTGCCCCTTGCGACGCGCTCGACATCCTCTGAAGCAAGAATCTTGGTTCCGTAAAATTTATTTGCCCCCTCAAGCCTGGATGCGATGTCGACGGCGCTTCCTATTGCCGTGAAGTTCATTCTGTCGTTGGATCCTATATTCCCAACAATTGCTGCGCCGGTATGCAACCCAATTCTGGTAGGCAGAGCGGGCTTGCCAAGGGGCAACCACTTTTTTTCAAGTTTTTTGAGAAGCTTTTGGCTGCCTAGGGCAGCGTAGCAAGCATTGACTACTTGATCATCGTCACGGTTCGGGGCCCCCCAGATAGCCATAACGGAATCGCCTATGTACTTGTCAATAACTCCATTGTTTCTCATTATCTCCTTTGTTATCTCGTCAAAATATTCTGAAAGGTGTAGTATAAGATATTCAGCAGGCAACTTCTCTGATACCGTTGAGAATTTCTCTATATCAGAAAAGAACAGCGTGATATTCTTTGTTTCTCCGCCGAGCTCCGGTTCCATTCCCTCTCTGATAAGTCTTGTTACAAGATCCCTTGGGGCATACTTAGAAAAAGTGGCAACGCCAAGTTTCATAGATTGCATTGCTGTTGCAAGCTCTTTTATCTCAAGAATATCAGAATCAGGCAGTGGCATTTCGCCGCTCAGATCCATTTCTCCTATTTTTTTGGCGGCATAGCAAAGTTCTGTTATCGGTCTAGAAATTCTTCTCGATAAGAGCAAAATCATTACAATTGAAAAGAAGAAAACAAATATCGAGAGGAGAAGCATATCCCTTTGAACGGTCGAGAAACAATCTACAAAATCGTTTTGTGGGGAAATGATTAATAGCGAGCAAGGAATCCGAGTGAGCTTTTGGACGCTTGCCACATAGCCGATCTTGTTAACTTCGAAGCTAGCATGTCTCGAATCGGTTCCAAGCAGGTGTTTTGCTGCCTCTTCTAGGGCCAAATCATCAGTGCTGCTCACTGATATAAGAGTTAGCCCAACGCTGTCATTTGTAATCTTAAATGTTTTCATATTAGTTGACGAAGCAATAATTTCATTCTTATTGCTTATTAAATAAGTTTTGGATTCCTTGGTTATCTTGATGCTGTCTAACAGATCTTTGAATTGCTTAATTGCGAAATCAACAGCAATAACCCCAGTCGCTGTGGAGTCGTCATTGTATCCAAGAGGCATCGATAAAGTCATTCCGGCCGTCTTAGTCGTCTTGAAGAGGTATACATCGCTCCAAACCGCTCCTTTATTCATTTCTGCTTTCATATACCAATCTCTCTTGGTGGCATTGTATAGAGCGGATGGCAGAGACTCTTTTGCGATAGATCCAAGATCCTCATTGAGATAATCCCAACTCTCCACCATTTGGCCAGTTTGATTGTTTCTCTGCATTGCGCGCAGCGCAAACTTGGCATATGATGGCAGGGCCCCGAGATTAGAGTTTTGGAATGTAGTTATTCCATCCAGGGTCCTTGCCTGAAAATATGTTCCGTTTTTCATGGCAACATAGAAACTCAGGGTATATGGAAGGCTCTTCAAGCTTTCCAGGAAAAGAGAACCATATTGGGGAGATTGGTTATTGTGGAAGTTCTTCGCAAGAACTTTTAAAACAAGCTCCAATTGTCGCAATTGCTCGTCAATAAGATTTGTTGCAGTCTTTGCAACAGTTTTTGAGTAATATTCTTTTTCAAAGTCTAGAATAAGTTTTTTATTGGCATATGATGCATATAAAATTTCGCACGCAACGGCCACTCCTAGAAGGGCAGAGAAAGCGGACAGTATATCAACGCCAAGCCTCCTGTCCCTGAGTAGCTTTTTCCAGAAGTTTTTTATTGGAGCAATCACTTTATATCCTCCCCATATTTCGAAAGCAAATCATCGACGGATTCTAAAACTTCTTCTGCCTCTATGAGTTTGTTGATCCAGCATAAAAGGCCAACATTTCTGAAATTAACGACAACGGCGAGGGAATCAGGTTCGCAGTCGAGAATAATCGGCATTAGTTTCACGAGAAGAGCAGGCTGAGTCTTTAAAAGCAACTTGACGCGGACTTCATCGCGCATTGTTGCAGTGAGCTTTCCTTCTTCAAGAGGCTTTATGATATCCTCTTCCCAATTACGCTTGGAAACAATAGTTGCTCCTGGGAATATTTTCCTGACAAAGTTTTCATAACTAGTTCCCTCTGTGACTCCAATAGAAGACTCATTATTACTCAAAAGAACCTTCAAAGTTTCCCCCCTCTCTTTCTCCAACGCTATTCTGTTTACCAAGAGAGTTTTTCTTGAATTGACGTACGGAGTCGAAAAAAGAACCTTTCGACTTCTTTCCGGAGTGTATGACATCTTGGCAATACCAATATCCCCCTCCCCTCTTTCGATGGCTTCCACAATATCGTCATAGTTTTCATAGATCATTTTATATACAAGCCTAACCCCGAGAGTCGCCGCAAGCTGCTTTGAGAAATCAACATCTTTTCCTATGTACCGTCCGTCACTCGTTTTCATTTGAAAAAGATGGTTTTGATCGTCTTTTTTGGCAAGAATAACGAGCTCCCCTCTTTCTAGTATTCCTTCTATTGTTCCGTACTCAATGCTTTCAGTTGTATTTTCGTCTTCTTCCTCCTCGCTTTCTTCCGTTATATAGGACACAAGATCATCGTCTAAATATTGTTCAGGGCTGGATTGCTTGGGGGCAATCTTTTTTGAAACCATTTGCCTCTTTTGGCCAGAAAAAAAATCAACAATCTTATCGAAGACCCCACCTATACTGTCGCTGTATCTATTTAGTACGCACAAAAATATCGCAACACACAGGGCAAAACATAACATTTTTATAAAATTCTTGAGGAACTTCATGATATGAGTTTTCCCTTCCCATGCACATAGATACAGCAACTCTCCTTCAGTTTACAGAAAAAATATTAATTTTCAGTTAATTTCCTGGTGCCGTCGAATGATGGTTTTCGCGGCCCCAAGAAGTTTTCCGCTTAGCATTCTAACTTCTGACGTAGTTATTCAAGGTTTGTATTGCAGCAGACTTCAGTGCTTCTAGGCACTTTCCAGATGAATCCATATTTTGGAAATATTTTTCAACTTTTTGTTGCAATATAATCTGTCTAGCGCTTATTTTATTTTTCTGTTCCCGTTTCAGTTCCCGTTTGGGTTTGCCCCAATCATGCGCATATTCCATGGCCTTTTTCCGCACTTCTTCATTTAGATTCTTAAGATTAATGTGCAAAATACAACATATACGTTCGCAAAGCTGTTCTACTATTCCCTCTGCTTCGTTGCGATCAAACTTTTCACTCTGGATACAGGACAAGACCATAACAAACGACAATAGAGCGTCAATAGACTCAACTTTTAGTATTTCTCGCTTCAGATATTCTTTGTGTTTTACGCAGAATTCCTTAACAACAGCATCGGGATCAGTAGCAGCAGTCCACGGCCACGAAACAGCCAAAAAAAGATCTTTCCAAAGACCTGGCATCTCCTTCTTCTGTGACTCAGTAGGCACAGAAGCTTCGCCGCTGATAGAGCTATAACTCTCAGACATCGCCTGGCAACATGGCACGGCTCCACATATCAACAGCACAACCGCTCCGCGCGTCAACAATCTACCAATTGATTCCTTCTTCATAATTTATCTCTATAAAACAATACAACATACATTCAGTATATCGCTTAATTTGCTCAGGAACAAGTAATTATTATCTTTTTTCTTCGAGGCAGTTTCTGAACCGATTTCTTGAGACTTTTCATCATAGTTTCGCGGACATACACCAATACCCTCCTGGTTAACCCAGCGAGCTTTCCAGGAAAAGAGAGCCCGCAGGAACAGGTGTCAATAATATGGTAACATACTTTTTTATTTTCTTGCAAGAAATATTTTTGTTCCATCTTTGTCCCATGAGAAAAGAATTGAATGAAGCAACCGGAGCCGGCACCTGGATCGACTTCAGAGAATCGTTGCTTCCCCTTGGTTTTTGCCCACTACCTTAACAATTTATTAACAAACCACCTATTTTGCACAGAAAAATTTAACTGCCGCAAAAATAATTGGAAAAAACGACCGCGTGTTAACCTTTTTTTAACTTTTCTTTGTTAGAATCTATACTAA
>JAIROR010000077.1 GCA_031257415.1 Holosporales bacterium
CCAGAGGTAACTTTCTGATTGATTTCATTCCGATTATCCCACTTCGAAAACATACATGTTTTCGAAGTTCGTCAAACAGTTTCTCTTTCGATCAATCGCCTAACGGTTCTGCTGACATCAAAAGCTAACTGAGGTTTCAAGAAGAAAGATAGTAATCTTGTGGAATCGGTTCAAGAGCAGTTTGAAGAAAAAAAGATGATCCTGTAAAATCAACCAGAGATAACTTTCTGATCGGTTTTGCTCCGATTATCCCAACATAAAGATCAAAACGATCTTTAAGTTGTATCCTAAAGATGACATAGTTGTTAAAATAGGTATAAGACGAAAAGTGAGTAGAAAGGGAGAAGTTGTTGCTGGGGAAATCTGAATAGGAATCATTAGTGAGAAAGTATCATTCAGAGCTGGACTAATTGCCTAAAATATCGTAGACTGATCACTAGTTTGTTATACTTTTTGGAGTTTTGTATGAGTTCGGCCACAAAAATAGTGACCGCTGGCTTCGCTATATTCTCGATGATATTTGGTTCCGGCAACATAGCATTTCCCTTTATACTGGGGAAGAATTTTTCTTCTGAATATGGGGTTGTCATCTGTGGATGGTTGCTATCCACCGTCGCCATTCCTATCATGGGATACTACGGAGCATTTATATTTGAGGGAGATTACAAGAAATACCTATCACCGATAGGGAAACATGCCACATTCATGCTCATGGCTCTTTTGATGGCGATGGCCGGTCCTTTCGGAGTCATGGCAAGAATTGTTAACGTTTCATTTGGAGGAGTTCACGTTATTGCCCCGCACATCAGCGAATGGATATTCAATCTTGTTTTCTGTTCGACGACTGCTCTCCTCGCTTGGAACCCAGGGAAAATAGTTCAGATAATAGGTGCGATCTTCACTCCGCTTAAGTTTGGAGGAGTTATGGCGATTGCCATTGGGGCTGCGTATTTTGGTAATCCTTTTTCAGAGATTCCTGAAAGCACTGCTCCGGTTGCCAAATGCTTTTTCGAAAGCTTCAAGACTGGATTCCAGACAATGGATCTGATTGCGGCGTTCATCATGGGATCGGCCGTATATACGTATCTCAAGAAATCATTGCCTGCAGATATTTCCAAGAAGGACTTTTTGAGATCCTCTCTTTTGGCGTGCGCGATTGGAGCTCTCGTGTTAGCGGTTGCATATATCTGCCTCACTCTCGTCGGAGCCCAATATTCAAGTCAGCTCCAGGACGTTCCCAACGAATCTCTTTTTCCGCAGATCGCATACCTTGCAATGGGAAACTCTGCTTCATGGTTTGTTGCTATCGTAATTGCTGTCTGCTGTCTTGCGACGAGCATAGCTCTGGCCACTGTCTTCACCGACTTCGTCTATCTCGACATTCTGAAGCAGAGGTTCATCAGTAGAGATGTTTGTCTGGGCATAACCTGTTCCCTAATGTTCTCTCTTTCTCTTCTCGGATTCGACCAGATATGCAAGATGCTAGGGGCCATACTTGAAACGTTGTATCCTGCTCTTATTGTGTTTACCATTTGCAGGATCGCATACTACTACATCAAGAAGGGGAACGAATAATGGCCTTCGATATTTCAACAAGGACAGTCTCTTTGGTTATCACTGGGGTCCTGTTACTGTTGATACTATACTCGATGGGGCAGTGGTTAATTCCGTTTGTCATTGGGCTGATCCTTGCGTATGCCTTCCACATTCCAGCAAGGAAGCTCTCTGGGCTTCTCAGGATTTCTGATACATTTTCTGCTGCCATAATTATTTCGTGCCTCGTCACTATTTGTTATTTCTTTACGATCTTCACGTTACCACTCGTTAAGACGGCCAGCATGGCTCTGATAGAGAAGATTCCTTTTTTGATGGAGGCATTTCCTAAGTTGGTGAATGAGATCATCACCAAGACATCGGATGTCTTCAGGTTGCCGCGCTCAAACATTGATACCATTGCTCCGTTTACTAAGTATGCGAGGGAGATCATAGAAACTCTACCTAGTCACTTTAGCATGTTTGTGAACAAGGGGGTTGCCCTCATGCACATTGTAATGTTTGTGTTTATGACTCCAATCCTCACCTTCTACATTCTAAAGGACTGGGACAAAGTGGAGAAGTATAGCAGCGCTCTGTTAGAGAAGCTTTTCCCTCCTATCGTGATTGGTACGATCAAGGATATAAATTCGAACCTTGGGCAATACATAGTTGGTCAGCTCCTGGTATGTATCATTCTTGGGGTGGTATACACAATATGCCTATACTTCACTGGGATCAAGGAGTGTATCGTCTGTGGTTTGTTTTCTGGGCTTATGGCGTGTGCTCCTTTTATAGGGCCACTGATCAGTCTTGGCACAACGATCATCATGGCTGTGGATGATTATCAGTGGTTGTATCAGTACATAGTAACCTGCTCCATATATATCGTTATTCCGTTTGTTGATTCTAACTTCCTAACTCCGAAGCTAATTGGTGGTAAAATAGGGATGCAGCCGTTCTGGATGCTCTTTTCAATATGCGCCACCGTATCTGTTATTGGGGCTGCCGGTGTCTTCATATCGGTCCCGATAGCAGTTGTCATGTCGACCATTTGCAAGAGTATTTTCAAGAAGATATAGTTATATAAAATCGATCGATACCCTATTGAACTTTTTATTCTTTATTTCCGAGACTGCCCAAACTAGTGCGTCGACCCTGTCATCATGCTCCTGGTCTCCTGCCTTCCCGGTCTCTCCATCCTCGGTAACACGACTCATCTTCCGCATCTGTTTTTCAAGTTCTTCGAACCTCCTGACATGATAAACATTTGATGATTCGTACATGAGGGCTATCGGCTCTGCCCTCGCTACTTTTCCTTTTATCGCTCTGACTGGAGAGAATGGAATAAACTTCGAAAATGTCTTTATCATGCTCTCAACGAGGTCTCCGCCATTGTTCACCTCGCCAACCACTCTTTCGGCCTGGTAATCATGATACGCTCTTGCAACAACTTTGGCCCATTCGGGAGGAGTGTATTTTCCGCTTAGATCGTCGAGGATATACACCTTTTCATCTTCCCCAAGGCCAGCAACTATTATTCCAGTTTCATCAGAATTTTCACCATTACTCATAGCTGGATCCACTCCAATCACAACTCTTTGCATATCGGGTCTCGAAGCTTCCTTGTATAAAATAT
Source organism: Holosporales bacterium (assembly GCA_031257415.1). GTDB lineage: Bacteria > Pseudomonadota > Alphaproteobacteria > RUG11792 > RUG11792 > JAIROR01. The sequence goes on from JAIROR010000077.1 coordinate 3,173, forward strand.
CCTCGTCCCTCCATAGGGCGCCGTTATCATCAACAACTATCTCTCCCATAAGCTCCTGATCCCCTATCCTGGTATTGACGTATGTTGCCTTCATGAATTCCACAAAGTGTGCTGATAGATTATGCGCGTTCTCGAAAGTGCTTCCTTTGGTCACATGTGTATATTTAGAACTCAGAAGATCCTTCAGTATCTTTATTGGCCTCGGAGTCGTTGTCATAATGCACTTCGGCTTATTTCCAATGCGCAAAGTAAACATTATTTGCTCCCATAGCGCCTTGGGCCTTTTGAACTTGGCGAACTCATCTACCCACACAAGATCAAATTGGTGACCACGCAATGAGTCAACATTATCTCCTCCAATAAGCGTGGCCTTCGCTCCATTTCCCCAAATTATCTCCTTCTTGGCCGGATAGTACTTCATGTCCATCGTATACGAAATCGATGTCGATAAAATCCCACTTGGGCCTTCAACCATAATCGATCTGGCCTCACCAAGTGTTTTGCCTATAATCGCTATATTCTTATATTTCCCCTCATTGACAAATTTCATAATCGACTCAGCCCCTGTTCGTGTTTTACCGAACCCTCTCCCAGCCGTTATCAACCATAACATCCAGTCGCCTTCCGGAATTTTCTGACTGTCCCTTGCGATCGAGTCCCAGTCATATGAATTTGGGTTTTCTTTATTACAATTAGTAACCATAAATTTTTTCCTCTATTAAATAAAAATACAACACTGCTTTGACACAACTCAAAAAGCCATGTTTTCAAAGCTGAACAATTTCTTCCAATACAGTCGGAACAAAACCAGCAAAAGGACGTCACCGACTTCGACGCCGGCTTTGCGAACCGAAAACCTGTGACAAGAACACGCAAATTCTTCTCACTTCTCATAAGATACCACAAATTTTCTCTTTCATGCAAGAAAATTTTTTGTCCCATCAGCATGATTCACAACCCGCAACAATCAGCTCTTCTCACTCCTCACAGGATATCACAAACTTTCTCTTTCATGCAAGAAAATATTTTGTCCCATCGGCAAGATCCACAACCTACAACAAGCAGCTCTTCTCACCTTTCATAGGATATCACAAATTTTCTCTCTCATGCAAGAAAATTTTTTGTCCCATCGGCAAGATCCACAACCTGCAACAAGCAGCTCTTCTCACTTCTCACAGGATATCACAAATTTTCTCTTTCATGCAAGAAAATTTTTTTGTCCCATCAGCAAGATTCACAACCTGCAACAAGCAATTCTTCTCACCTCTCATAGGATATCACAAACTTTCACTTTCATGCAAGAAAATTTTTTGTCCCATCAGCAAGATTCACAACCTGCAACAAGCAGCTCTTCTCACCTCTCATAGGATACCACAAATTTTCTCTTTCATGCAAGAAAATTTTTTTGTCCCATCGGCGAGCTTCACAACCTGCAACAAGCAATTCTTCTCACCTTTCATAGGATACCACAAATTTTCTCTTCCATGCAAGAAAATTTTTTTGTCCCATCAGCGAGCTTCACAACCTGCAACAAGCAGCTCTTCTCACTTCTCATAGGATATCATAAACTTTCTCTTTCATGCAAGAAAATTTTTTTGTCCCATCAGCAAGATTCACAACCTGCAACAAGCAGCTCTTCTCACTCCTCATAGGATATCACAAATTTTCTCTTTCATGCAGGAAAATTTTTTTTGTCCCATCAGCAAGATTCTCAACCTGCAACAAGCAGCTCTTCTCACCTTTCATAGGATACCACAAATCTTCTCTTCCATGCAAGAAAATTTTTTTGTCCCATCAGCATAAAACACGCGATTTTAAAATTGGAGTAATTTGCCTAGAGCTCAACAGTCCATTAGAACACTATCTCCAGAATTCGTGCTAGAGTTGCTCCAACTATTATCGAAATAGCAAATGAAGCCCCCCAAAGAGCAAACGCAAGTTTCCAGCCCATTTCTTTGAGTATGATGACGATTGCGTTGATGCACGGCACAAAGAGTGTTATAACGATAGCCGCCGTCAGAATTTGAGACGTATTGAGGATTGATTCGTTTCCGTATAGTCCTGTCATATCGAGGATCCCTACTGAGGCCAGATCCCTTCTCAAGATTCCCATAACAAAGATGTCTGAAAATTCTTTTGGGAGGTGCAGAAGCGTTTCAACAACTGGACTCATTTTGGCTTGCAGCCACAGGAGTGCCCCTGTTGAGTGAAGCACAGTTATCAAAACAGAGCTTATTGCGAAAAAAGATAGAGAATCTAATATAAAATGCTTCATCCTGTATACAGTCTTTCGGTAGCAATTTCTGAGGGACGGTATTCGAAATGGAGGTATATCTATAATAAAATTTGAGTGAGTTTTTCCAAACATCATGTTGAGGATGCTGCCACTAAGTATCATTACCATAAGAATTGTTATTATATATATAAACCACACGTAACCGTTATTTAAAGATGCGAGGAGAGCAACGATTATTCCCTGTTGGGCTGCGCATGGAACAACCAAACTTATGAGAGACGTTGTTATGATTCTTTCCCTTCTTGTTTCAAGAACTCGCGTTGATATCGTTCCGAGGGCGCCACAGCCAAAGCCGAGCAAGGTCGGAATTATCGCATTGCCGTTCAAACCCATCGCATTGAAGAATCTATTTGTTATAACGGATAATCGGGGAATATATCCAAGATCTTCCAATAACGACATGATTATATAAAATCCAGTAATCAGCGGCAGTAAAATTCCAACGATTATCTTAACTGCCATAGTCAGGATTCCAAACTCTCCAATGAGCATATCAGAAAATACGTTGCTTCCCAAAAGATTGGTAATGTATTTGGAAATAAACGGGATATACCATGTATCAATTGCCGAAACAAAAGAATCTACGACGTTTTGCGAGATAAACACTCCAAGTATTTTGAACAGCAAGTATAAGACGGCAACAGCAACTGGCCAACCAATAACTGGCTTCAGAAGCCACAGATCTATCCGCTGGGATATGGACGCGTGGCAGGCTGAATTACGCATCGTTACGCAGCGCTCCAAGATGTTATTCACATTATTAAAATCGCTATCATCTCTCAAATAACACGCTTTGCACAAGTTGCACGAGGACTCTTGAATGGCCCTATATATATCTTCCTTCCCTATGTTTTTGGTGGCTATCGCTCGTATGACCCTGATTCCAAGCGTATTTGAAAGCTCCTGACAATCTATCGAAATCCCCTTTTGCTCCGCATTGTCAACCTGATTCAAAACGAGGATAACCTTCTCTCCCGCGACCTTAATAAGCTGCCTGGTCAAAACCAGATCCTTATCCAAGGTCAAGGCATTAACTACGTTTAGAATGACATCTGCCCTGTCCACATATTCTTTTGTTATTTTCTCAAGCTGACTACCGGTGGTAAACCCATATATTCCGGGCGTATCTACCAATTCTCCAAGATGAATTTTGGCAATCTCTATTGAGACGCTCGTGCCCGGATAATTACTCACCTCCGCATATCTCCCAGACAACATGTTGAAGATCGACGTCTTTCCGACATTCGGATTGCCAACAATAGCAAGCTTTCTGTCGGTTCCGCCGCCCCCTAATGAGCAATGGCCGCACTGCATATGCTATGTAACGTATATCTTTCGAGCAATATTCTGACATATCGCTATCGTTTGGTAGCTTGTCGTAATAACCATCGTGCCAGATTTAAAAACACACCTCACGATCTTTCCAACGCCGAGACCAACGCTGGTTAACAAATCCGCAGTTACCTCGTCCTCAAAATCACAGATCCGATCAGATTCCCCAACGGATAAGTCATACAAACTTCGACAAGACAACATACAGCCCGACTTTACATAACCACAAACGACTGTGACTACTATCATTCTACGACAAAATTAGGGCCCCGTCAATAGCAAATTTCCATGTGGGGTTGTTTAAATAATGCTTCACGTCGGCCGTTTTGCACCCACCCTATTCTGTCGAATAATCTCTTTTACTATAACAAAAATGTTTTACGGGAAATATTCATCATTCAAAAACTGATGAACACACTCGCAATCGGGACCAATTCAACAGTCTCAATATTCAGTTTTGTCCGTGTTCAAACAGATGCGAGGCCAAAATGGCGGCTGTTATGAACTGAAATATCGCTGATAACTCGGCATTATTGAGCGAATTTTGGCCATTGAAATGATTATACCTTTTAATACAAGAATACTATTACAATAACCCTTCAACTAGGGTAGTATTATATTTAGGAGGGCTTTTATCTAAGAGGATAAAATGAGTACAAAATCGAAAATAGGCTGTTTTGTTGAAGTGATGATTTCCAGTGGAGCAATATGTAATGCTCCATGTAATGCTCCATGTAATGCTGATGCATCTAATACGGGAATATCTGCCACTGCATTGGTTCCTGGTACGTCTGCTTTTGATGGAGCAAATGGTGGATTCTCATGTGGTAACCCTGTCTTGAAAGGGAAGAATGAAGTAAAATATGGTAGAGTTAGCTTTCCTGGCGGGGAGTTATACGAGGGCGAACTCGTGAACAATAAAATGGAGGGGCTAGGTAGATTCACAATGAGCAATGGCGATGTATATGAGGGTGAATTCAAGGCTAACTCAATAGAGGGGAAAGGTAAAATTATTCTGCACGATGGTGGTGAATGCAGTGGAGTATTTAAGAATGGCGAAATGAATGGGCTAGGCAGACTTGTGCATACTAACGGAAACATATACGAAGGCGAATTCGTGAATGGCAAGAAGGAAGGAAGAGGCAAACTTACAGATGTTAACGGAGATATATACGAAGGCCGATTTATGAATGATGAACTGAATGGACCGGGCAAAGTCAATTATGCTAACAAAAATGTATACGAAGGCCTACTTGCGAATGGTAAACCGAATGGACCAGGCAAGTTTACGTATACTAACGGAGATGTGTACGAAGGCCAATTGGTGGATGGTATACCGCATGGACTAGGCAAGCTTACGTATACCAACGGAGCTATATATGAGGGTGGATTCAAGGACGGCAAAAGGGACGGATATGGTAGATATGAGGCTCCCGACGGCTTTATGTGCGAGGGTTCCTTCCTGAAAGGCTATGCAATTTCCGGAGAAAGCGTCAAACTTAGGCTTCCCGGTGATAATGTTATACATAATGTGATAGTGGGTTCAGATATGAGGGTACCAACGGCTTTATACCCAATCAACAAAAGATTGTGAATCTTCCCGGTCAGAAATACCTACAGCAACTTGCCTCTTCTTCAACAATCTTCGGATAAAGACGTATGTGCTCGAAAGTCGGTTAAAGGAGATATACGACGAGAGACTGTTGAATGGAATCGATTGTGGATATGTTTACCAATCTCTGAGCAGTATACACAAACACCAAAAGATTGCCAGAGAGGAGGCAAGTCGCCAGAGATATTTTCGGATCTGGAAAAGCTGCAGTCTTTTGTTATTTGAATATATATATGAGACTGCGGAGTGGCCGACGCAGAGCATTATTCAACAGTCTCATGTATTATTAACTCAAAAAATTTCTCGAAATTGTCACACGCGCTAGTAATTACTCCAAAGCTTTTGCATAATAAAATGCCGGACAATAAGGGTGTTTTCTCTGTTTTATATGCCGAACTTTTCCATCGCGCCATAAAAAGAATCCTTCTTCATTGCTGAAATTCTTGGTTTTTAGTTCGCGTATGATGCTTTGATTTGTGAATAGTTTAAGCCCACTTATGAGATCCCTCTTCACAATATTATTCCCCTTTGAATTATTTCCCTTTGAATTATTGCCCTTTGAATTATTTCCATTTGGTTCTTCTTTTAGCCCGAGCGTCCTCATTATGCTGTATATTTTTGGGCGTCCTTTTTGATTTGAGTTTGCGTATACAGTGCCGTTTTCGATCATGCACACAATCCCATCATCATTCGGGACAACTATCAAATACGGGCTTTTTTGAACAAAAATATAGCAAAAGAATCCTGCTCCAATAAATCCACCTCCTATATAACGAAGCTTCGATATGAGGAAACACAAAAGAATACCTCCAATAATAATAAACCACATAATGTATTGGGCCGGGGTCTTCAGTGCTATTTCAGAGCCTGGGAGACTTGATATCACTCCCATTGCTCTTATCATCGCATCTATCGAAAGTTGCAGGGGTTTTATCAAAATATTCGTAAATTTGCAAATAACTATGTTTGCTATACCAAGCGGAGCAATCAGAAAACTTACTATCGGAACAGCTATCAGATTTCCAAAAAGATTCTGAGCACTAAATCTATTAAAAGTCGCAACTGATATTGGAGTCGTGGCAATCGTGGCTATTGTTGTCATTATCATGGATGAAAGAATATACGATAGTATTTTCCAGCTAACGGATGGCCTATACGGAAGCAACGAATTGTATTTTTCGTAAAATGCCAGCAAAGCAAGCACTGCAGAAAAGGACAACTGAAAACTGACATGAAATAGAGCTCCTGGATCGAGAACCAAAATCAGAAGTGCAGCTGTCGAAATGTTTCTGATGGACATTGCCCTCCTGCCAATCATTATACTGATCATACATATGCTTGTCATTATAAAGGCCCTCGTTGCAGAGGGAGAAAATCCAGACAACGCCAGGTAAACAAACGTAAATGGTATTGTTATAAAAGCAGCAATTGCGCGAAAACCAATCGTCCTTCCAATAATGCAGCAGACATACATCAGAAGTCTTTTTATAATTGAAAAGATTATAAAAGTAACAATGCTCATATGCAATCCAGAAATGGCAAGAACATGAGCTGTCCCAGACTTGATAAATTTATCACGAGTTTCGGATGAGATGCTGGATTTATCACCGGTTAACAGGGCAGAAACGACGCCACTTGCCTCCCCATGAAGCCTGCCAGAAATAGCCTTCGTTAAATGGAAACGCAAGTACGAGAAAATTTCTGTAAAATTGGAGTGCTTCGTATTACTAGACAATTTTCGCAAGTAGAAAACAACTCCAGTTGCATCTATTCCCATAATCGAATTATATTGCTTTGGATCGAAGCTGCCAGGGATAACAGGACCTTTCAGGGGCAAAAGACTACCCACCACTTTCACTGCATCAAGTGGCTGTATTCCTCGCAGCATCCTTGTTCCACACGTCATCTTTACTGTATTAACAGAATCATAATTTTCTGAATCCTTGGATTCGCAAAATCGAATATTTTTGAGTATCAGTCTCTGCATGTTTTTCATCGTTGGGTGAGTTTCCTCTATAAATCCAACATCAGCATAAAAACTCGTTTTTTCAATTTGCTCAGTTATATATGTTTTGTCCACAAGAAGAGGCATAGTCCTCAAAATTCCTCCTGTTTGCGATACATATAGTCCAAGAGAAAATACCAGAAAACAATACCTGGCATACCTGCAAAGAAAAAACGAAATCAAAACAAGAGCAAAACAAACCAAGACCACGCATATAAATGACGGCAATGGAAAATATACTCCATATAATATCGCAAGAGATAAAATAACAGGATAGAACAGAGGAATTCTGCGAGTCTCAATGGCAATCCACTCTCCTATTTTATCTTTTAGCATTCATCACTTAGACTCTCCCGTCCCCATATTGCCATTATATAACATTTGGGGCACAGTTTTAAACCAGGTATTGTAGAAACTCGCAAGATATGGTAGAATCGATACTAGGAGGAGATAATCGCTGCTGCTGCGGTGGTTTTTTGAAAAAAATTTGAATTGGGGAGGATGTGGATATGAATAAAAAATTGGCGATTTTGAAAAGATTACTTGTTGCTGTATCATGTATTGTGCTCGTCTCGGAGGGTATTGTGACAAAAGCTGAGGGTAGCATGACTTTTGATGAGGAAGAGCGAAAGCTTAGTGAGGAACAGCAAGAGCTTGAAGAAAAGAGGAAAGATTTGGCCCAAAAGATGAAAGATTTGGCCCAAAAAAAGAAAAAAGAAGAGAATAGAAAAAAAGAAGAAGAAAAGAAACAAAGAGAAGCGGCAAAAAAGAGGCTGGAAGAAGAAGAAAAGAAACGAAAGGAAGAAGAGAAGAAACGAAAGGAAGAAGAGAAAAAAAATAAGGCCTACAGCATAGTGTACCAAACGATGCACAAACCTGCTCATGTTGATAATATTACCATTAAAATAATAGAAGGGTATAAAGTTAAAGTCAACGTTGATGCTGGCACAATTTTGGGTTTTTTCCCCAGTCCTTTTTCCCGTCCTTTTATAGCAAAGGAATCCTACTCCAATACTTTTGATTTCACTGAAGAAATAGAATTACTTCGGAAAAACGAAGATTGCAACAATATTCGAGATCTTATATTGCTGGTAGGAAAGAGCTTTTCCTCTTCAAAAGAAAGTATATATTCGAAAGAGGAAAATAAAGTTCGCGATACATTAGCAGGGCTGGCTGAATCTTCATTAAATAGAAAACAAGATCAGGAAATCAAAAATACGAAACAGAATATTTTGTTCCCTAAATCTATAACTCTGTCACTTGGAGAAACTGCAAAATATGTTAAGAACCTAAAGCCTGACACGCTACGTACGTATGCGCTAGACTTTACGCATTAATGTATCTCTTAAGTAGTAATGAATCGACAGGGAGAGGACAATTGATTAATAAAATATTGCCTATTATCTCCGAAGAAGAGGAGAAAAAAACAGAGGAAGAGAAGAAAAGAATAGAGAAAGAAGAGAAAAAAATAGAGGAACAAGAGAAAAAAATAGAGGAACAAAAGAAAAAGCTGGATGAAGAGAAGAAAAGGGTAGAGGAAGAGAAGAAAAGGATAGTCCAAGTAACAAAAAAAACCAACCCCAATCAAGTTCAAAAGCAAAATCTCATTTCGCTCAACAAAGTGATTGGGATAATGGATGGAGCAGTTTCTGGCAGGAAGAGTGAGCCTAGTGGTGGGATGAAATGATAAATGATAAATGATAAATGATAAAGACAAAGTGCTGTGCGCGCGTGTGTGCTGAATGGAACACACATGCCGCGCACTATAGAGCATAAAGATCGTATGGCTTTTTAAATGTTTGGATAAAAGGAATGAAATCGACAATAGGCGGCACATATACCAAATCAACGAAAGATTGTGGATTTTCCCGACCCGGAATCCCCCAGAAACATCAATGGCAACCTGCCTCCTCTCTGGCAATCTTTTGGTGTTTGGGTATACGCTGACCACATGAAGTCAATTTCGCAGATTATTTTTTCCTTTGCGAAATTCGGCAAATTCTAAATCCTCACGCGCACTACTCATGCATTCATACTATAAGCACACTACGTTTCTATTGTGTGCGGTTTCTATTGTGTGCGGTTTCTCTTTCCCCTGTTCATAATGCGAAGCTTGTTTCTGAAGAGGAATGAGCGCGCCCTTGCCATTCAGTATTTTTACAATAACTATCGCTTGATTATAAAAACTCGAAAATAAAGTGTTGCGCGCGGTTGCAATACATGGTAGGATGGAAATATAGGATGGCGGGCGGCTGCGCTTCGGCGAGGCGTTCGCGTTGTGGCCGATTACAAGGCCTTTTTGGGGAGGATTTTATGAACAAAAAGTTAGTAATTCTAAGGGGATTGCTTGCCGCAGTCTCCGGAACAGTCGCGATTTCAGAGATGGTTATTACAAGCGCCAGGGCGACGGGTCAGGATCAGGATCAGCAGGCGGTGGTGCCGGAGGTGGTGCCGGAGGTGGTGCCGGTGCCGCAGAATCAGCAGGAGCAGGAGCAGGAGCAGCAGGAGCAGCAAAATCAGCAGAATCAGCAGGAGGTGGTGCCGCCGCCGGTGGCGCCGGTGGCGCCGGTGGCGCCGGTGGTGGTGGTGCCGCAGCAGGAGCAGCAAAATCAGCAGAATCAGCAGGAGGTGGTGCCGCAGGCGGTGGTGCCGGAGGTGGTGCCGGTGCCGCAGCAGCCAGTTCTTCAGGTAACAGACTTCACTTTCGATACCACCAAGCTAGAAGATAGAAAAAATGGACACTTGACGCCGATTAGGGTTGAAAGAGGTAAGATTACAACAACAATAATAAAGACATTCACATTCATAACTTCAGATATAAGTTTTGCGGATCCTGTGAAGAAGGAAGGTACTCTGCAATCTTACATAGGAGCAAAAGAAATGATTGTAAAGTTTTTGAACGAAGTTATTGGAATGCTCAATAATCTTCATAAAGAGGGTCATTTGGATAGTTTAAGCAATTTTAGAATTGTAGAAAACACAAGTGCCGCAAGATGTCAGGCACTTGCACAAATAGTGAACGCTTATAAAGATACTACTGAAATAAAAAATATTTTTGCGACAATATTTCCTAAGAAAGCTAAAGACCTGAGTAAATTGAACACATACGATGCTGATACGGTACGTGACTGCATTGTATGCCTATACGCACTTGCCAGACGCATGACTGACAAGACCTTCTGGTCTGGTGGGCAATCTCTGATCGAGAGTATCATAAATACGCAGCCGGGGCAACAACAGCAGCTACTGGAACAGCAGCGGCAGCTACTGCAGCAACAGCTACTGGAACAGCAGCAGCAAGAAAGAGAGCGTAAAATAAAAATAATGAAAACCTATCACCAAAAAGAAACAGAGCGCCTAAATCAACAATGGAAGGAAGCATCGCCGACACTTGAAAAACACAAATCTACTGTTAAAGAGGAGATACGACTTCTGAAGGAAGAAGTTAAGAGATGCAAAAAATATCACGAGATCAAGGGGCACATCGACTTGCTGGGAAAAGAAGGAAATAATTTATCTACACTCTATGATAGGCATAATACTCCAGTATCTAAATTCCTTGAGAATGAGAAGGAGATGGAGGAGAGCATACTCTCATCGCAAAATGAATCCCCATCCTCAAGCTACTCAAGCTCAAGCCCATCCAGTTCAAGCTCCCTAAGCTCAAGCTTCCAGAGTTCAAGCCCATCCAGTTCAAGTTCATCTTCAAGCTCAGGCTTCTCGAGCTCATATTCATTCAGTCCTAACCTAACCGAGTCATACGTAGGCTACTCAATCCCATCTTCGCCTCGCGACAAGGATGAGAACCCTGATAGTACACCATCCCCCATGCTTCTTCTAAGCTATTGGGAAAAGATTGGAGAAAAGAAGAGGGAACTCCTAAAGACTATCCAAAAAGCGCAGGAGCCCGCTTCGAATGCAGTTTGTATCTCAGAAATGAAAATAATTAATCATCTAAGGAATCTCAAGAAACACCAGGAAAAGATCAACACGCTTAGGGCAAGACTATCTGGCAAAGATGCCGCTGAAAATCTTGATTTTGATCTGGAGCTCTCTTTCAGTTATGTTCCAGTAGAAGTAGTAGTAGTAGAAGAAGAAGAAGAAGGAGGAGCAGTAGTAGAAGGAGGAAGAGGCTCCATAATGGGCATTCTCCTTCCGAAAGAAAACGAAATAATGATACTACCAATAGCTAAGCATAATAATAAAAAGATAGATCTCGCGAGCATTACGCTTCCAGAGGTGAATGATGATGATGATGATGATAATGTACTCAATAATATCACCACTCCTCCAGCAGCCGTTAATGCCAATGATGATACCCTGGTGAAAGAATACGACAAGCTTGAGGAAGAATTAAGAAAATTGAAGATAGAATTAGCAGCAGCAGAAGCACCAGCAGCAGAAGAAGGAGCAGTAGAAGAAGGAGCACCAGAACCAGAAGAAGCACAAGCCCCAGGAGTAGAGGAAGGAGCACCAGCACCATCATTATATATCCAGCTGAAGACAGTAAATGATCGTATTAATAAATTGAAAGAAGAGATTGAGCAAGTTAATAAAGCGCCGAGCAAAGTGAAAGTGAAAGAGCAAGAGCAAGGCGAAGCCGTTGAAGAGCTAAATATTAAGAAGAAAGAATTGGAACAAGAGATTGCGCAAATTAAGGAATCGCTAACACAACACAAAGTCCTCCTTAATGAAGCAGTTCAAGAAGAAAATGAAGCAGTTCAAGAAGAAAATGCTGCCCTAGAAAACATAATTAATCATAATCATAATAATAATGATGATGATAATGATGATGATAATGATGATGATAATGATGATGATAATGATGATGATAATGATGATAATGATTATTCTACAGCAAAAGAAAAGCTTGCTACCGCAAAACAAAAGAAAACAGCTCTGGAGGCAGAAATTAGCAATCTAGAAACAGAATTGATATCTAAGAACAAAAGAATAATGGAACTCAATAAGAAGATCACCACAGCCGGAAAAAGAGCAAAGCACATCGAAAATGCAGAGAAACAAAGAAAGGAGCAAGAACAAAAAAACAAGGTGCTAACAGAACTGCAAGAAAGAGCAGAAAACCTGAATAAAGAAATCAGAATCGGAAAGAAAAAAATGAAAGAGCTGAAGCAGAATTTGGGACTACAGCCTAATGGCGATCCTAGCGACGATGGCTACTCTGAACTCGGGGAAAATGAAAAGCTCATTCCTCTCAATAAGTTGAAAAAAATAATAGAGGAAGCCGTTGAGAAGTCTTCTAGCTCAGATCCCAACCTTTACTCCAGCTCTAGTAGTTACAGCGTCAGTCCTTACTCCAGCTATTACACTAGCTCAGATCCCAGCCTTTACTCCAGCTCTAGTAGTTACAGCGTCAGTCCTTCCTCCAGCTACCCTAGCCCAGGTCCCAACCTTTACTCCAGCTCTAGTGGTTACAGCCTCAGTCCTTTCTTCTCCAGCTCTTACTCTAGCCCAAATTCCAATCCTCACTCCAGCTCCAGCTCTGGACAAGACGACGAAGAATGAAACTAAGTAACTTCTGAAGATTCAGGGTCAGTTAATATAAGTCCAAGAGAAGCCGCCCGCAATCGCGGGCGGCCCGTTATCTTTGCCCTATTCTTCCTTCTTTTTGCGGCGCCCCCTGCTGGTTCCGTCTTTCGTTGGAGCTGCCTCCGCAACCGAGCTACAATCATCGGCAGGTGACACTTCGGGATTGTCTTCCGTCTTCTTGCGATCATCCCCATTGGCCTCGTTGTCAACCACATCGCCGGATAGTTGATCCCGCGGAACAGACGATTCAGAACAGTTTTCAGAAATCGCTCCAGGAGATTCCGAAGTCGTCTTCTTAAGAAACTGACATTTAAGTTGCGTATTCGACTGCGCCTGCTGCTGATTCTGGGGAGCATTCGAAAACGACTTGGTCTGCTGCTGATTCTGGGGCGTATTGGGGAACCTCTCGTTCATAATCCTCATATAATGTTCTGCATGTTGCATATTATACTCATACATAACATGGTCGCCGGAAGAGAGATATTCCTTCGCGAGGCTCACATGCCTATCGTAGAGGCTTTGATAATGCCCCCTCCCCTTCCCGCCTTGCTTGTTGTCCTTCTTTGCAACAACCTTTCCGCTATTACTGATCATAAACCTTTCATCCCTGTCAATTGAGCCACAGCTAATGTTAACATTATTAGTTTTCCGACACAAATAGTTTTGACAGTCGCATGAAACTGAAATTATTTGCGGCCTCATTTCCCGCTATACCTCGCAAAACGGAGACCGCGCCGATGATCCGCTCGCGTGTGTTTACCGTCCAGAAATCACTTGCCAACCGGGTCTATACTCTCAATCACCAAAAGATTGCCGGAGAGGAGACGAGTTGCCAGGGATGCTCCAGGTCTGGAAAATCCACAATCCTTCGGCGGCTGGGATACACCAATATCCTCCTGGTTAACCCAGCGAGCTCTCGAGGAAAACAGTGCCCGCAGGAACAGGTGTCAATAATATTGTAGCACACTTTT
>JAIROR010000010.1 GCA_031257415.1 Holosporales bacterium
TTTCATTCCAAATATCCACTTTAAAAACGAATGTTTTTAAAGTTTTATAGTGTCGCCCCTGGCTAATTTCATTCCAAATACCCACTTTAAAAGCGAATGCTTTTAAAGTTTTATAGTGCCGTCTTCGGTTGACTTCATTCCTCTTATCCAACGACTTAGAATCCGTGATTTTTAAGTTCTTTACTAAAACACAATTCAGACAATTACACAACCAATAACCACATTAAAACCACATTAAAACCACACTAATCTGAAAGTTCAACGTAAAAGTAACTGTTTCTACAATGAATTTTGCAGTGGTTTCGCTATGGATTAAAGTTATTTTTCGTGGTATAATTTAATGTCAACGTTATGTTATGCGGAGAAAAAAAGGTTGAATAAGAATTCACGAAATACATTGATTTGGCTCTCAGTATTTTTACTGATGTTTTTCGTTTTTTATCCTTTTAACGGGCAATATTTGTCCAGTTCTCCGAAGGAGTTTTCATATTCTAGATTCATAAACTACGTTAGGAATGGAGATATCAAGGAAGTCATCGTAGACGTTTCCAAAAGCGATTCGTGCAAGATTTTGGGCAGGACGGTTGGGGGAAAGATGTTTACGACAATCACTCCTCTGGATAATGGCAAAACGTTTGAAACTTTAATAGACAACAATGTGGACGTCCAAATTAGTTCCGGAGAGTCAGGGTGGAATTCGTTTTTTTCCCACTTAGTTACGTTATTACCGGTGCTTCTCATACTATGTTTGATGATTTATTCTTCGAGGCAGATGCGCGGAAAGGGAGGAGCTGGAGGTGGAGGCCCCCTTGGACTTGGAAAATCAAGAGCTCGTATGTTCCAAGACAAAAAGATAAAGGTCAGATTTTCGGATGTGGCTGGAATAGATGAAGCGAAGGCGGAACTTGAAGAAATTGTCGATTTTCTTAAGAATCCTAAAAAATTCCAGAGGCTAGGAGGGAAAATCCCAAAGGGAGTGCTTCTTGTGGGGGCCCCTGGGAATGGGAAAACTTTGCTCGCCCGAGCGATCGCTGGAGAGGCTTCTGTGCCATTTTTCAGTATTTCTGGCTCTGATTTTGTGGAAGTATTTGTTGGGGTTGGGGCAAGTCGCGTTCGTGATATGTTTGAGCATGCCAAGAAAAGTTGTCCGTGTATTGTGTTTATAGACGAAATAGACGCCGTTGGAAGACAGAGGGATTCAGTTATGCGCAGCGGAAACGATGAGCGTGAGCAAACGCTGAACCAATTGCTTGTCGAGATGGACGGGTTTGAGGAAAATCAAGGAGTGATTGTGCTTGCGGCAACCAATAGGCCAGACGTCCTTGATCACGCCCTTCTTCGCCCTGGCAGATTTGATAGGCGAATAGAGGTCCAATATCCAGATATGAACGGAAGAGAGAAGATATTAAAGGTCCACGCCAAGGATGTTCCCCTTGACTCGGATGTCGATCTGAGGGTTATAGCTCAGGGGACTCCTGGGTTTTCTGGTGCGGAACTTGCAAATTTGGTTAATGAAGCCGCTCTCCTTGCCGCTCGTTACGAAAAAACTACCGTTTCAATGCATGATCTTGAAATGGCCAAGGATAAAGTTTTGATGGGCAGCGAGATGAAGTCTGTCATGATGGATGATTCGGAAAAGAAGATGACTGCCTTTCACGAGGCTGGGCACGCTCTCGTCGCCCTCCTTGTTCCGTCTGCCGCCAAGATTCATAAGGTTACAATAATTCCCAGGGCCCATTCGCTCGGTATGGTGATGCGACTTCCAGAAAAAGACAAGTTATCAGAATCCAAGCTGGAGCTTCTATCTGATATAAAAATCGCCATGGGAGGCAGAGTTGCAGAGGAAATTTTCTTCGGTCGTGATCACGTAACAACTGGAGCTTCAGCAGATATCAAAAATGCAACAGATATCGCAAAAAAGATGATCATCAATTGGGGAATGAGCGACAAACTTGGATTCAGGAGTTTCGTTGACACCAACGGGGGCTACATCGTGAGCACATCGGACAAACTCTCTGAACGGACTTCCGAAATTATAGACACCGAAATTAAGAGTATTATGGATACATGCTATGAAGAAGTGATAAAACTTATAACAGAAAACAGAGATAAAATAGAATCAATTGTGGAATACCTCTTAATATACGAAACCTTAACAGGAGATGAGGTGCGAAAAATATTCAACGGAGAAGAGATAAATAGAACAATCGAGGCGAATGTGTAGAGCTGCAGTACCAAATTCCATCAATAATGTCACGAATGGCGCCCAAGAAAATGTTGAATTACAGTTCATCTGTTGGTGGATTTGGTATAGTATACGCCACACCAGGTCAGTGATTTGTATAATTGATTCATTTTCTACAAGCAAAAATGTGCACAATGACTGGTCGGATGATGATGAATTCTAAAGTCTAATTCGTTTTCTATAAAATAAAAAACGTCAGCATATACCTGTGTGTTGTTTAACTACGCTGACGAATTTTTTCAGTAACAACAGATTGCTAAACATCACTGATTGATCTCTATCTAACATCGTTACGTTATCGCATGCTTCTATAATTAATTTTGATACATCAACTATTTCTCCTATTCCGCAAGAGGAATTAAATTTTAGTATTGCGCTTTTTGCGTTATTCATATAGTTGTTATTAAAACTAATACTTTGGATATCTTTGATAAAATCATCAGGGATCAACACATCTGCAACTCCAATTGCTCTTTTATAGGCGCTTTGCACGATGGAAAACCCGTCATGTTTCGATAATTCATTGAAGGATTTTACCTTTTCGATAGCTTCTTTATAATCGAAGTCACAGCTGTCATACGAATTGATGACGGCTTCCACGAGCTGGGCGCTGACCTTTAGCTTATCTTCGACGTACTTCGTGAATCTGTCGCATATAAAACCAAGAACATTATTGACTACATCTGGATGGAGTTGGATTCCTTGGTCTGAATAAGCTTCATTCAGAGTCTTCGCAAAGTATGACAGCTTTTCTCCGCACAATACATCAAATTCGCTATCGCATATTAGGCGAACGATACTGAATGCAGCTCTCCTCAAAGCGTACGGATCTTTGGATCCTGTTGGATAGACATCGAAACCTATAAAGCCCACGAGAGTATCAAGTTTATCGAAAAATGAAATCCTGGCTCCGACTACGTTTGCTGGAAGTCTGTCATTCGCTCCGTTTGGCCTATAATGCTCCGCAATCGCTTCTGCGACTTCCTGCGTCTCCTCCTGGTTGAGAGCATATATTCCTCCCATTATTCCCTGAAGCTCTGGGAATTCGCCAACCATCTGGGTTACAAGATCGGCCTTGCATATCGAAATGGCTCTGTTTTCTTCCTTAGTTTCTGAAACTGACAGTATTCTGCCTATCTTCTGGCTAACACTTCCGAGCTTTTCGTGAAAAACGACATCAGAGAGTCTTTGGGAAAATGCGTCAAGAGAAATATCTGTATCCTCTTTGAAGAAGAATGCAGCGTCGCTCAGCCGTGCCCTGAGGACTCTGTCCAGTCCTTCGCGCATGGCCTCTGTTGGGGAAACATTGGTGACCGTCCCATAAAATGGGGCAGCAACATTATTTGGATAGATAAGCGTAAAGTATTTTTGATGAACTTTCATTGTTGTTGACAGAACCTCTTTTGGCAAGTTCATGAATTTTTCTTCTATTTGACCAATATGAATAAAGGGATATTCAACCAGGCCCGCCACCTCATGCAGCAACTCTTCATCGTTTTGAATGCACAATCCCATCTCGGCAACTCTTTTGGCCAACTCAAAGTCTATATAAGAAACTTTCTTCTGATAATCCAGCATCACGTATGCCTTTTCAAGTTTTGCGACGTAGTCATCGAAACATGTCACCGAGAACTCCTCGTTATTGGCAATAAACCTGTGTCCGCGTGTTGTATCTCCCATCTCAAGCCCAACCGATTTTATGAATTTTCTTATTGGGAAACCATCGTATATGCAAAGAATTGACCGAATCGGACGCACCCAAAAACAGCTCAACTCGTTGGTTTTCCCGATGTACCATCTCATTGACTTTGGCCACGGGAAGGCTTCGAGAAATTCTTCAATAATGTCTGAGAGGATCTCTCTAACGTCACTTCCAGGAATAGTAATTTGGAGGTAGAGATACCCATCCTTCTCTATCAAATCTTCCATAAACTTGTTATTGGAATTTAAAAAACCAATAACGGCGTTTTCCGGAGCAGATACCCGAGGGCCTCTCTTTCTTTCATTTATACTGTGAGTCTTCGAAAGCATATTTTCAACACGTATGGCTATTCTTCTGACAGATACATATGCACTGACGTTGTCAAAATCTACCCCATATTCTCTCAGGACTTTTTCAAAAAGCTCCTTCGCGTTGTTAACAGCCCGCCTCTGAAACCTGGCCGGGATCTCCTCACTAAAAATTTCAAGCAGCAACTCATTTTTCATAACGATTCAGCAACAGACTGACCTTTGATAACACAGATTGTAGCATACTTTGTGTCCATGTCACATGTTTGAGCTCGCTCTGGATTAAAGCTATTCGCTTCTTAAATCTGGAATAGAATCGATCCAGATGCCGCCTTCTGGATCGATTTCTTGAAACTTTTTTCATAGCTTTGCAGACGACGTGGGATACTACTCAATGGTCATAGTAGTTAATCCCTCAACAAATCAAGTTTTCGCCCTAGTTCTTTTACCCCTCAACAAGTCAAGTTTTCGCGCTTGTTCTTTATATTCCTCATTGCCAAGTCCTCTTTCAAGCACTGATTCAATGAGCCTCATTGCCTGCCAACCTAGCACTATATCACCATTACGCTTCGCTTTAAGTAGGCCCCATAAATTTTCACAGGTGATTATTCCTCTAAGCTCCTCGGTTACATCTTTATTAGTTTTATCTATAATTACAAGTCCTGGAATCTTAGCGCCAACGCCAGCGAAAAGTGCCATAACGTTCATATCGTGATCGTTACGCAACCTTTCTGAATTAACAAAACAAGATGCCAATTCCCGCAATTTGTCGAGGGTATCTTCTGTCTTGGAAAATCCAGAATCTTTCAGCTTTTTGTTATACTCTATCAGATTGCCAAAAACACTGCGTTTTATAATTACTGTCTTCGCGCACGTTCTACAGCAGTGAACATTACACGGATGCATAACGATGAACACGATGTTCTCCTTGTGATTTATATCATTCCAAAGCAAGGGATGCGCCCTTTTCTTAGTCCTAAAGTCGTTGTAAAAAGACTGCGCTCCCGGATTATTAAATTCGTAGGAGTGGGAGTTGTAATGAGGCTTTTCACGATTGTTGTATTTGTTATAACCGCTATTAAAATCCTTATTACTTTTGGACTTCCTATCCTCTTTACTTTTGGACTTCCTATCCTCTTTACTTTCGGACTCACTATCCTCTTTACTTTCGGACTCACTATCCTCACCAAATTGTTGCTGCGGCGGATACAATATCGGCGGCTGCGACGAATACTGCGGCTGCGGCGGATACGATATCGGCGGCTGCGACAAATACAATATCGGCGGCTGCGGCGGATACGGCTGCGGCTGCGGCGGCTGTGGTAAATATTGCAACTGTGAATACTGCTGCGGCGGATACTGCGGCGGCTGCGGCGGCGGCTGCGGCGGCGGCTGCGGCGGATACTGCGGCGGCTGCGGCGGATACGGCTGCGGCTGCTGCGGATACGGCTGCGGCGGCTGCGGCGGATACAATATCGGCGGCTGGTCAATGATGCTACACTCTCCATTGTTAATCGCAACATTGTTAATCGCAACCGCGGCAGCGATCATTGAAGCGCCATTTAACAAAAACTTGCTAATCTTCATTTTGAATCCAAATAAATAAACACACCATGAGCGTATGATAACACATTATATAACTTCAGATCAACATATAATTAGCAATGAATTTCTAATCTAAGTTCTATTTAAGGGCCAGAACAATTAATATTAAAGAACTTTTAGAACACACGCTTTTTTAAGTATTTCAATTTCGTTCAGATTATTCAACTTGAAAATTGTGGATTTTTAAGTTCTTCATCAGAAATCGCTTTTTTATTCAAAAAGTCTTGCAGGATAATACTTGCGCTAACTTTGTCACGTGTTTTTTTTTGCTTTGCCCAGGACAGGCGAGCTTCATTTATATATTGCATTGATTCCATAGTACTCAATCTTTCATCAAAGAAAACGATATCTATCTTGCGGATACTGAGCAATTTATCTACGAATTTGCGGACTTTCGCTGATTGGCTATTTTCGGCACCATTAATAGAAATCGGCAATCCGACGACGACAAGCACAACACTGTTTTTATTGATAATTTCCAAAAGCTTGTCGAAGGCGCGATGACTTTCAAGCACGGTAAGCGGAAAAGCAAGAGACTGCAGCTCATCCGATATCGCCACTCCTATTCTTTTGTCTCCGTAATCAAGACCAAGAATTCTCCTGTTCTGCCACCGCACTTCTCTCACTTTTTCAGCTATTTCTCCTACCTCCTCTTCAGCTATTTCTCCTACCTCCTCTTCAGCTGTCCTTCCAGTCATCTCTTTTTCCATAAGCATCTTCTCAGGCATCCTCTTGCCGGTTACCATAATTTTGCCACCTCCCCTACCCTGCTAGCGGTAACGGGTTCTTTAATTTTTTTTTTTTATCAGTA
>JAIROR010000031.1 GCA_031257415.1 Holosporales bacterium
GTATCATCCCTACCATATGCGGTAAGGATATCCTTCTATAGATGGCCAAACACAAACTCCTGCGATTCACAGGAGGGACTCATAAATGGGTTAGGACGTTTCGCTTCATAAACAAGCAACCCCACTTACTTATTTATAGGCTACCACAATATTTTTTGCAACGCAACTATTTTTTTATGTCCCATCACATTTTTTTTTATGTCCCATCACATTTTTTTTTATGTTCCGCAAAAAAGATTTTTTCCTGTATTTTGGGCATCGCTTCTAATTTGTTTCAAAACATTTGGGCTCACGCAAAATAAATTATTGATTCTTCATTTTCGTTGTGGTAGAATGAGCAGCGTCGAGGACACTGCTCGTTAATGTAATGCCACTATATAATATCGCAAGGAGCAAGGCCACTCGCGGGGCTGCCGTGCCGAAATACAAACTAATAAGCTCTTACATAATTATCCGGGACGGCAGTTTTTTTAGCAAATGTTTTTTTCGTGCATGGTGACAGATCTGGTTTCATCCCGTGACGACTGGTTTCGTCCTGGAATAGCTTATTCACTGCGTATAATCAATTATTCTCAGGCTTTTATTTAATATGCCCCCATGCGCGCGGTGTGCTTTTTGATGCATATATAAATGACACATTGGGGCACAATATGGGGGCACAATATTAAACGATGAATGCACTACTTATAATTTCTTGGAGCTTGTCCGCTTTCCCAGTTGGCGCTTCTTTTCAACCGCTTCGTTAGCTGATTCGATAAGCTTTTTGGCTGCTCCAAATACCATATATAGCTTATCCAAATCATCCATACTTTGATCGAAAGCTTTCTTAACTCTACTGACTAATTCAGAAAATTCTCTAATACTTACTAGTTGAATCAGATAATTCGCGCTCTCTCGCAATGACTCTGTATTCTGAGTTTCCTCTTTTACCATTTTTCCCATCTCTTCAATCTCGAAGTCACAACGCGCGATGATTTCTTTCATTCCTTCAGACGTAGAAGTATAACATGCGAGATTTTTTGTTATTTCAGCGTATTTGGGGTCGTCCTCGCATGCACCAACTATAGCATAAAGATGAGACAAGACAACAACTCCCCTGCAGATATCGCGCTTAATAGATTCATCTTCAGCTTTTATTGCCTTGATAGAATTTTCAGTGATTGCGATTGCCATAGCAACTTTTGCAGCTTCGGAGAAGCCGCTTTCATGCCATTCACTTGCGCAAACATCCGTTGCCGTCCAACCTGCTAATAGCGTTCCTATTGCCGCAGCAAAAGCAAAAATATTTTTCATTTCCACACCGATAAAATTTAAAAACTTGCAGTTATTATACAGCATCTTTTGCAACAAGAAAAGAAGTTTTATTGCCGTTGCATACATCAAGTCAACAAAAGATTGCGGGCTTTCATTTAATATGCCCCATGCGCGCGCGGCGCGCTTTGTATGAATTGGCTGATCAATATCCAGGAATAATAATATCGTAGATCCCAAAGAATATAATCGCAAAACCAACAATGGAAAGAATCGATAGTTTGCAGATATCGGCGAATTCTAATCGTCTCTTCATCTTCGAGTAGAGGAATACTGGGAGGACGATGGCTATTATGGCGAGGATGATCCCCGCGAAGTTCAATACTCGGATGAAAGCATTGGGAATCATTATTGCTATTATTGCAGATGGTATAATCATAACAAAGACTGAGGCTACGTGTAGACCGACCTTATCTTTGGTAAACCTCTCGAAATCCTTTTTCAGAACTTCCACAAGCGATAGTCCAACACCAATGATCGACGTCGAAATAGCTAGGAGCGAAATCACCCATGCTGCATGCTGAATGAAATCAACTTTCGTTATAGCGCTGAGGATGCGAATCAACTCACTAACCTCTATTGGGGCAACTAGCATTTTGTTGAAGCTAGCTGGATCGGAATTGAATACCACTGTCAGTATACAAGTTGTCCACAAGCTGTACACAAAAACCGGAACTAGGCTTCCGAACAGGCAGGCTCTTTTTATTAACTTTTTATCATTGTTTACGAATTTCGTCATAGAGTGCAGAGATCCCTGAAATCCGAACGACGTGAACACAACGGGAAGGACAGCACTCCAACCCTTCATATGGAAGAATCCCTCGATATTAGTTGGTATTGAATCTGTCTTTGAACACATTGTCAGGCAAACTATTCCGACTAGTATGATTGAAAACAAAACTATAAACATATGTTTGTTGATCTTCACAACAATGCCCGATAGAAATAAAAACAAGAGCAATATTGCACACGTAAATACAACAGCGACGCTTGTAAACGAGCTCGTATCTATTTGCAGGGACTCCCTCACAATAGACGCTCCCCCAAATATATATGCAGAAAGTAGCGAGAAAGACAAGACTTTGAGCGAGAGGTCTCCAATAGCAGCCGGTATCCTTCCCCCGAAAAGCAAGCCGACATCCCTTAAATTGGAATCGGCCCTCGAATTTATGTTCAGATCGCAGCGAATCATCGCTGATATATACGTTATCAAAGAAAAGAACGCCAACAAAGCCAAACTACCGACAACCCCGAAATTAGCCAAAACTATCGGCAACGAGATCATCCCAGATCCTATTGCCGTGCCCGCCAACAAAGACACCGCAGCCAATTGTTTTTTCATCTGTTTCTTCATCTGCTTCTTCATCGCCTATACACTCCAACTAAACACGAAGCCGCCACCACAAAACCCACCCCTGATGCCACACCGGCACGCCACAGGGACAGTTTAGCACACGCAAGCACATTGCATCAAGCCACTTCATTGCGAACTCCAGATTAACAAAGGATTCTGAAATAAGGATGCGAGCAGCCCCCACGATTTAATCCCAAGCTGTCCACGCACTTTTACAAACCGTATTGTGCGTGGTTAGTTTTCTCAATACAAGCTGTCTACGCACTTTTACAAACCGTATTGTGCGTGGTTAGTTTTTCCAATACAAGCTATCCACGCACTTTTACAAACCGTATCGTGCGTGGTTAGTTTTTCCAATACAAGCTGTCCACGCACTTTTACAAACCGTATTGTGCGTGGTTAGTTTTCTCAATACAAGCTATCCACGCACTTTTACAAACCATATTGTGCGTGGTTAGTTTTCTCAATACAAGCTATCCACGCACTTTTACAAACCGTATTGTGCGTGGTTAGTTTTTCCAATACAAGCTATCCACGCACTTTTACAAACCGCATTGTGCGTGGTTAGTTTTCTCAATACAAGCTATCCACGCACTTTTACAAACCGTATTGTGTGCTACGAATTATTTCCTCCAAGCAGCAGGTTGCTATTTCGATTCCAGATCGAAGGAACTCGCAGCCTCCTTTCCAAGACCGAATGAAATCGTAATTTCCTTTTTGTTTTTTCACACAAGCCCTAACAATTCTTTTTCAGCGGCACCTAATACCTGCAAATCTTTTTGCATTTGAGACGCTTTTGAAATAAGCGAGTTTAGTTCATTGGAACGCCATTGTTTTACTTGCTCCAGTAAAGCCGTATATTGCGTTCGTTCTTGCTCTGTTAATTTTGGCCATGTTATACCAGGAGGAGGAGCAAGTTCAGATTGAATACGCTCTTCAAGCAGACCATCAAAAAATACTTCAGCCAGATATTCGCGCACAGCGTCCCATTTGGCACTATTTGGCAACAAGGGTTGAAAGGGGGCCTTGCCATCGTAATTTACTTTTCCCACCGAATCTTCATATGCCAGCATTTTATCAGTAATACTATAAAGCTGATCACGCACCTCGTTAGTAAGAGATTCTAGCCCATTATACGCTTTGACGGCTGCATCGTACGCATTCTTTGCTTCAGCAGGCAATACCCCATATTTTGTCACAATCTTTTGATACGTCCTCTCAATTTCCTCCAATTTCTCTTTCGCGGAGGCTAACAAGCCTTTGTGGGCTGGTTCAGCTGCTTGCCTATTTTTCATTAAGGATGGAGCTCTATCACGAACCAACTTCAGCATCTTGGATTTAAATTCGTAGTTCGTCCGTGGAACCACATTACTAACACCCGGTGCAGCAACATTGGACTGAGTCTGCGGCTGCGAATAACCAGTACTGAACGGAGGCTGCGAATAACCAGTACTGAACGGAGGCTGCGGAGGAACAGTACTGGACGGAATCTGCTGAGTCCTTCCCGAAGAATTATATGACGGAATCTGCGGGAAACCAGTACTGAGCAGAAGCTGCGGCTGCGGAGGAACAGTACTGGACGGAGCCTGCTGAGTCTTTACAGAAGGATTACTTGTCGGAGGCTGCGGAGGCGGAGGAACATTACATGCTTTTTGGTGCTGGTTCTTATGCCAGTCTTGATACTTTTCAGATTTCTCTATCGTTTCTGACAGCCAAACACCGCTAGAACCAAGATTAAGCCAATCTTCAAAACGTTTTTCAGAATCACTCGGTTCTTTAGAACCGCTCGCGCAACAATTGCCCGCAAATATTCCACATGCAGACAACACACATAACATACAACTCTTTTTCATAAAACACCTAATAAAACAACCCATACACACTTATACTACGCCAAAAGAAACATTATGTCAAATTATTTTATGCGTGCGTGGTTAGTTTTTCCAATACAAGCTGTCCACGCACTTTTACAAACCGTATTGTGCGTGGTTAGTTTTCTCAATACAAGCTGTCCACGCACTTTTACAAACCGTATCGTGCGTGGTTAGTTTTTCCAATACAAGCTGTCCACGCACTTTTACAAACCGTATCGTGCGTGGTTAGTTTTCTCAATACAAGCTGTCCACGCACTTTTACAAACCGTATTGTGTACTACGAATTATTTCCTCCAAGCAGCAGGTTGCTATTTCGATTCCAGATCGAAGGAACTCGCAGCCTCCTTTCCAAGACCGAATGAAATCGTAATTTCCTTTTTGTTTTTTTGCACAAACCCTAACAATTCTCCTTCAGCGGCACCTAGTATCTGCAAATCATCTTGCATTTGAACCGCTTTTGAAGTAAGCCAGTTTAGTTCATTGGAACGCCATTGTTTTACTTGCTCCAGTAAAGCCGTATATTGCGTTCGTTCTTGCTCTGTTAATTCTTGTTCCTGTGGTTGCTCTGTTAATTCTTGCTCTGTTAATTTACGAGGAGGAGCAAGTTTACGTTGAATATACTCTTCAAGCCGACCATCAAAAAATACTGCAGCGCTGCCCTTGCGCACAACGTTCCACGTCTTGTCACTATTTGACAACAAGGGTTGAGATTCCTCATCACCGTTGCGACCTACTTTGTATATCGAGTCTTCATATTCCCGCGTTTCATCAGTAATACTATAAAGCCGATTACGCACCTCGTTAGTAAGAGATTCTAGTCTATTATATGCTTTGACGGCTGCACCGTACACTGCTTGTACTTCATTAGGCAATACTCCATATTTTGTCACAATCTCTTGATACGTCTTCTTAATTTCCTCCAATCTCTTTTTCGCGGAGGTTGACGGATTATCTTCTCGAACCGATTGCAGTATCAGATACTTAAGATGCTGGGGAACCGCAGCACCCAAATTCGGTGCGGCAATATTGGACCGAATCTGCCCATCTTCAAAACGTTCTTCAGAACCGCTCGCGCAACAATTGCCCGCAAATATTCCACATGCAGACAACACGCATAACATACAACTCTTTTTCATAAAACACTCAATAAAACAACCCATACACACTTATATTACGCCAAAAGAAACATTATGTCAAATTATTTTATAGATTGTGCTTATCTTTTTCACGATTGCAGAGATATCACTTTCAATGCTTTCCCTTCTTGTTATTCGTCCTTTTCTAGCATTTCTTTGATTACCGAGACGGAGGTGACTTTTTCTCCCTCGTCAACTCTGAGTATTATGACTCCTTGTGCTGCTCTTCGTGTAATTCTTATATCGCTGACGGAGCACCTCATGATGCGTCCATTATCTGTGATCAGCATAATATGATCGTTATATTTAACTGGGAACGAAGCCACGACCATTCCATTTTTGCCTGTTATCGAGATATTGGTGAATCCTTTTGTGCCTCTGCTAGTAGGTCTGTATTCGTAGAATGAGGACGCTTTTCCAAATCCTTTCTCAGTTATCGTGAGTATAAGTTTCTCATCGATAGCGAGTTTCGTGAGTTTGTCTGTGACAATTGTATTGGCGGCGGTAGCCTTAAGGGCGGCTTTCCTGAGATTTTCTGCATTCTTGAGGTATATTTCCCTTTCATTGAGACTATCCAATTCCCAACTATCAAGAACTACCATAGACATCACCTCATCGTCATCCTCAAGTTTAATACCTCGAACTCCATTTGAATCTCTGCCACTAAAAACTCTTATGTCGGTTGCTCTAAATCTATTGCATATGCCTTTTTTCGTTGCTATAAAGATATCGTCATTGTCAGAGCACAGTGCGACATTTATAAGTTTTTCTCCTTTATCCAGGCCAATTGCTTTTTTGCCATTGTTTGCTATATTAGAGAAATTTTCAAATTTATTACGTCGTACGTTACCAAAAGAAGTTGCAAAAATAAGAGTTCTATTCCTATCTTCAGCTTGCTTAACTACAAGAATAGTTGATATATTTTCATTTTCTGATAGGGGGAGCATATTGATGAGCGCCCTTCCTTTAGAAGTTGGACTCGCGAGCGGCAATCTGTGGACCTTCATTCGATAAACTTTGCCAACTGAAGAAAAGAACATAATATCGTCATGAGTATTTGCTACCTCAACTATATCAACGCAGTCCTCCTCTTTAGTACTCATTCCGCTTCTGCCTTTCCCTCCCCTTTTTTGGGATCTATACGATGAGAGAGGAACTCTTTTGATATATCCCTCGACTGTAACCGTAACAACCATATCTTCTTTTTGGATGAGATCCTCAATATCGACGTCAATATCTTCGTCTGAGCTCTGTATTTCGGTCAGTCTATCTGTTCCAAACTTATTTTTTACTTCAATAAGCTCGTCCTTAATAATTGCCGTTATCCTTGCTCTGGAATTCAGGGTAGCCAAGAGGTTATTAATCAGATCAACGGTCTCTTCAAGGTCTCTCTGAATCTTGCTTCTTTCAAGCCCCGTCAGCCTATGCAGGCGCAAATCTAGAATTGCATCGGCTTGAGCTTCAGATAGCTTGTATGTATCATCTTCAAGGAAAGAAACTCCATCCACGAGTTCTATTAGGGGAGCAATATCTGGAACCTTAAAAGACCGCTCTACAAGAGCAATTCTTGCATCCTGTTTATCTGCAGCACTCCTGATAATATTTATGACTTCATCTATATTAGCAATTGATACAGCAAACCCAAGCAGAGTGTGGGCCCTTTCTCTTGCCCTCTTTAAATTGAACTTGCTTCTTCTAACAACAATCTCTTCTCTGAAGTTTAGGAAGTGATGAAGCATTTCCTTGAGAGAAAGCCTGAGGGGTTTGTTATTAACAATTGCGAGCATGTTATAGCTGAACGATGATTGAAAAGCAGTAAATTTGAAAATCTTGTTCAAAATTACTTCTGAATTAGCATCTCTTTTTACCTCTATTACGACCCTTACTCCGTCTTTGTTCGATTCATCTCTTATATCGCTTATTCCTTCTATCGTTTTATCTTTCACCAACTCTGCTATTCGTTCCACAACTTTTGCTTTATTAATTTGATATGGAATTTCCGAAATTATGATTGTTCCATTACTTAAAATTTCTGCTCTGGCACGAATTATTATCGAACCCCGGCCAGTTTCGAAGGCAGACCTAATTCCGTTTGTTCCCATAACAATTGCTCCAGTCGGGAAATCAGGCCCTTTTATAATTTCCATGAGCTCGTGAACCTGTATATTAGGATCGTCTACCATTGCTATACAGGCATCTATAACTTCTCCGAGGTTATGGGGGGGGATGTTTGTTGCCATTCCAACAGCTATTCCATTCGTTCCGTTTACAAGAAGATTCGGAAAACCGGCTGGAAGAACTGTTGGCTCTTCGAGGGAACCATCGTAATTCGGCGTGAAATCCACGGTATCATTTTCGATATCAGCAACAAGTTCGTGGGCAGCAATGCTCATTCGAGCTTCTGTGTATCTATCCGCTGCCGCCATGTCTCCGTCCATCGAACCAAAGTTTCCATGACCATCAATTAAAGGAACTCTCAGGCTGAAATCTTGAGCCATACGAACCATCGTCTCGTATACAGCCGTGTTCCCGTGCGGATGGTATTTTCCCATTACTTCACCGACGACACGAGCCGACTTTCTATGTGGTCTGTTGTGGTGGTTATTCGTTTCATTCATTGCGTATATTATTCGGCGGTGAACTGGCTTCAATCCGTCGCGAACATCCGGCAAAGCCCTCGATATAATAACGCTCATTGCATAGTCGAGATATGACTTCTGCATCTCCTCTTCTATCGGAACAACCACTATGCCGTCACCATCACCACTCCTATTCCCAGTCTCTTTTCCCTTCTTTCGGAGCGCCTTTCCTCTTTCCTCCTCCCTGCTTTCTTTTTCCTGATCTGCCATAACCTTCCGCTTCTTGGCGCGCACACTTGACTCCAGAGCCATTATACTGCCGCCTTGCTGGGGTGGCAAGGTGATTCCGGCAGATGACAAGATCGCGTTCACAATGCAACCCTATTTTTTTCTCTTGCGCTATGCTTCAAGTAGAGGAGTATAATCTCGAAGGTATAAATTAAATATCTGCATAAAATCTCCTTTAATAAAAGCAATAATAACACTTATTCTAGGGATTTTTCAATATTTTGGCTTTACGTCTGTTTGGCATTTAGAGCAAAACCAATCGAAGACGGCACTATAAAACTTTAAAAGCATTCGTTTTTAAAGTGGGTATTTAGAATGAAATCGACCGGAGACGACACTATAAAACTTTAAAAGCATTCGCTTTTAAAGTGGGTATTTGGAATGAAATCAGCCAGGGGCGGCCCTTAGACTGATTTCATGAGATTATCTTTTTTTCTTCTTTAGATCCTTTCTGAAAAAACCCTCCATCCTTCCTTCCAACGTTAACGATTCCTTAACCTTTGTATGAGATACTAATAGTACGTTGGGTGGCGTTCAAGAAACTTTAAAAGCATTCGCTTTTAAAGTGGATATTTGGAATGAAATCGACCGGAGACGACACTATAAAACTTTAAAAGCATTCGCTTTTAAAGTGGATATTTGGAATGAAATCGACCGGAGACGGCTCCTGGGTCGATTTCATGAGATTATCTTTTTTGTTCTTTAGATTGCTTCTGAAAACTTCAATCACAAAGATTGTTTGTTTTTTACAATCTTTCGAAAATTTCCACTAGTAGAAAGGCTACTGAAGACTTGGTGTTTAGTGTATTCTTCTTTATCTTTACGAGCAAATACATAAGAATACATGATAAAGTTCCTTTAAAAAAAGTTAAAAAATAGTTAAAATTCAGTAAAACAGCCCCCGCACTCTTATAGGCCATTGGGCGGGGGCCCTATTAAACAAACAGCCCCCGCCCCGTTTTGGGCTTAGGGGATTGTTAGTATAGATTCTAACAAAGAAAAGTTAAAAAAAGGTTAACACGCGGTCGTTTTTCCCAATTATTTTTGCGGCAGTTAAATTTTTCTATATGAAATAGGTGGTTTGTTAATAGATTGTTAAGGAAGCGGGCAAAAACCAAGGGAAAGCAACAATTCTCTGAAAGTGATCCAGGTGCCGCTCCGGTTGTTCCATTCCATTCTCATGGGATAAACATGGGACAAAAATTTTTCTTGCATAAAAATAAAAAAGCATACTACAATATTATTGACACCTGTTCCTGCGAGCTCTCTTTTCCTGGAAAGTCCGCTGGGTTAACCAGGAGGGAATTGGTGTATGCTTGCGGAATTGCAAGAAAGGTCTTGTGAAATCGATCCAAAAAGCGGCGCTTGGGTCGTTTTTATTCTCTATGCTAATTTAGGAATCGCAGGTTTTAGGAATTTCTGATTCGTCCCAAAACTCATAGACTTGCACAGAAGTTGCATTAACTAGGAATAATATCCTTTTCGTGATACAATAAAAGATATGGGCGTTGATTTATTGCGAAGGATGAAAAAATCGGGGCTAATCGCTGCCTTCTATTCTATAATATGCTTATCCTGCGCTGGCTGCTCTACTAGAGAGTGGCAAAGCGGTGCCGAGACTGCAGGGCAGCAACGTGGCAATGGAGATGCCGAGACCGCAGGGCAGCAACGTGGCAATGGAGATGCCAAGACCGCAGGGCGGCAACGTGGCAATGGAGGTGCCGAGTCCGCGGGGCAACAGCATGGCAAGGATCTAGAAGGGGATGACGATGACGAATTTATGTTTGGAGATACGAACGTTGCGCAGGATCCCTTAGAACCGATGAACAGGGCCGTTTTCTCCTTTAATTCGGCATTCGACAAGGTGATATTTGCGCCACTCGCAAAGACTTATAGAAGAGTTCTTCCACAACGCGTTCAAGACGCTGCTAGAAACGTCGTGAGCACCTTCTTCGCCCCAATAAGGCTCCTCAATTTCACACTGCAGGGGGAGGGGAAGCAAGCCGCGAAAACTGTGTTTCGATTTGCCTATAACATACTATTCGGCTTCTTTGGAATGTTCGATGCCGCAAAGGAAATAGGTATTACCACTCCAAACACTGGATTTGCGGATACATTTAAAAAATGGGGAATGCCGCCTGGACCGTATTTTGTTCTCCCAGTTCTTGGGCCATCAAGTATGAGAGGCAGTTTCGGCAAGATCTTCGATTTTCCATTAACCTCTCTGAGCGATAGTTTTGTGCCAAGCAAAAAACAAGCAACAAAGACAAGTGTCCGATACTTGATGACTGCAGAAGATCTTCTGATCGCAAGAGTGGATATGCTTGATATTTTTGACGATATAGAAAAAATGTCGACGGACAAGTATACAGCAACGCGCTCTGCGGTCATGGCAATGGAAAAGTAATCTACGCAACTCAGAAATCATAGAAAGAAATGTTGCCAGACAGGTACATGCCAAACCAACAAATATACGCCTAATCAACGAAAGATTGTGGATCTTCCGTGCAAACTCCTTGCGAATTACCCTTATAGAAGGTATACTTTACAGTGATTTGCATGAATATTAAGGAAGGGTGTATGAGTTTAGAAAAAGCTTTTTCGCAGATTGGCAAATCCTTGGACAATTTTTTTCAAATGTGTTCCGCTTTGCCGAGGAGGCTGCTCAAGAGAAGAGAGAAACAGGATGATCCCAGCCAGGATCAGTTGCCTATTTCTGCTCCGTATCCGATTCTGATTTTTGATAGCCTTATTTCATTTTTCTCTATTTTTATTTCGATTCACTTGAGAATTGGAATGGATTTTCTTGATTATTCCCCTCGGTATATAATAGAGAATATGCTTGTTTTTGGCCTGGTTAGCACAAGTGTTTCACTATGGCTGCAAACATATCAATCGTTTTGGAAATATACATCTGTCGAAGACGCTGTGCCAATATTCCTTTCGGTCATTATTTCGAATAGTATCTTTTTTCCGCTTATGCTTCTTATGAACAAAGAGGATTTCTTTCCTTATTCAGTTCTGGTTATTAATGTCTTCGTGTTGTTTCTGATGCTCATAGTGCCGCGTGTTACAGTGAGGATTCTATACAACAACAGAATGAATAAAATAAAGAGCATGGAGATTGCGCAAAGGGAAGAAGAAAGATTGGCGGATACTACGCAGGTCATTCTCGTTGGTTCTCCGGCCGCCGTAGATATGTTTTTGAGGGATGTCATTTCAAACGACGACGTTCCATTTAATTTTGATCCAGTTGCGATTCTTTCGATCAGTAGTTCTGACGTTGGGAGATCGATCAAAGGTGTTCCGATTATTGGCAGCGTAAAGCAATTGGGGCTCGCCCTTAAGGAACTCTCAAGGGGGAATATCAATCCTAAGCAGATCGTGGTAACGGAGCGAAACATACACGAGGACGTGAAGAATTTTTTGGTATCGTATGTGCAGGAGCATGGATTGCTTCTCATGCACGTTTTTTACCAATACTCGTTCAATCAGGTTGTTCGGTCACAGACGGGGACAGACAATAAATAGTTCCGTGAATAGGTATTACTCTAAAGCAAAGAAGATTCCGAAGATACCTTTGCTTATAATAACACTGATTTCTACTTATGGAATTGTCGTGTTGTATTCAATTAACTCTGGAAATTTTCATCCATGGGGATACAACCAACTGATACGCTTTGCCTGCGGACTTTGCTTGCTTCTTGTAACAGCGGCTATTCCGGTGTCATTCTGGAAAAAATACTCATATTGGCTGTATCTCATTGGTCTTTTTCTGTTGTTCTGTGTCTTGATGGTCGGCGAAAGGAGAATGGGAGCCCAGAGATGGCTGAATCTACGAATCTTCAGCTTTCAACCGTCTGAAATTATGAGGGTTTTTATAATACTTGTTTTGGCGCGGTATTTTTCCAACAAAACAACTCTGGAAATTAGATATACATTCAACGTCATCGCCCCCCTCTTCTTACTATTCATACCAATTTTGTTTGTTCTTTGGCAGCCTGATCTTGGAACAGCTATGCTTTTTGTTTTCGTCGGAGTGGTTATATTTTTTGTGTGCGGAGTGCAAACATGGAAGTTTGCAATAGTTATCGTTTCATTCCTTGTTTCAATGCCGATAGTGTGGAGCTTTCTGCACGATTACCAAAAAAACAGAATATTGATGTTTTTCTCTCCAGAGAAGGACCCGAGCGGCGCCGGCTATCACATAATACAATCGCAGATAGCCCTCGGCTCAGGAGGGTTTTGGGGAAAAGGACTGATGCATGGCTCCCAGTGCCAATTAAATTTCCTTCCTGAAAAACAAACTGATTTTGTTTTTTCAGCCCTCGGAGAGGAACTCGGATTCGTTGGTGGAAGCGCTCTCATTATTCTGTATGCGATACTCATAATATATAATCTATCAATTGCCATGGATCAAAAAGACAAATTCGCAAGAATTCTTGTTTTCGGATTAAATTCAATGCTTTCGTTTTATGTTTTTATAAATATAGCAATGGTCTGCGGATTGGCTCCAGTTGTTGGCATCCCTCTCCCATTCTTTTCATACGGCGGAAGCTCTCTGTTGATGCTTATGTTCTCGCAGGGACTTATATTCTCATGCGCAATAGAACAAATGAAACAATCGAAGTTTCCCTGAGCAACATTTATACCAAACCATCAGCTTCCTGCTTCCATTAATAACCATCCTGCTTATGTTATGTTCGCAGAATGTCAACTAGCCGATTTTAATTCTTCTATGGACAGGGGCTCAACTTGGTCTTTATCTGCAGAATTGCGGGCCCTAACCTCTGGATTCTCCTTTATTGTGTATCCTCTTCCCCATATCGTTTCTATAAAATTCAAACCACCTGATATAGCAGCCATTTTCTTGCGGAGTTTGCAGATGAATACATCAACTATTTTCAGATCCGGCTCGTCTAGCCCGCCGTATATATGGTTCAAAAATGTTTCCTTGGGAATAATTGAGCCTTTCTTGATACCAAGGAGCTCCATAATTGCGTATTCTTTGCCAGTCAAAGAAATTTCGGATCCATATATTGTGACTATTCTGTTAACAAGATCGATTGATAGTGGACCTATTGTTATTACCGATGAATGCAAACAGT
Source organism: Holosporales bacterium (assembly GCA_031257415.1). Classification (GTDB taxonomy): domain Bacteria; phylum Pseudomonadota; class Alphaproteobacteria; order RUG11792; family RUG11792; genus JAIROR01. The sequence continues at coordinate 13,651 of JAIROR010000031.1, forward strand.
TAGCCCTCCTCACAATTGCGTATATACGAGCCAGCAATTCGATTTTACTGAATGGTTTCGTCAGGTAATCATCCGCTCCGGCGGAAAGACACCGCACCTTATCATCCACCGTGCTCAGCCCAGATAATACTATAACCGGTGTCTTCTTCTTTGAATTTCTAATTCTTTCCAGAATAACAACCCCGTTCATATCTGGCAAACCAAGATCCAGAATAACAGCGTCATAATCGTAAAACTTAATCATTTCTAGTCCCTCAGATCCAGTTTGCGCCGTATGGCACGCAAAACCTTCGTCTACGCAGGCAGACCTGATTCCCCTCGCTATCAAAATTTCGTCTTCAATCACCAATAAACGCACAGCACCCTCACTTTTCTTCCTTTCTGGCTCCCCAAAAAGAAGGACCTCACAATATAATTCTAACAGATTTCACCACCTTAGCTGGGAGTTAGTTCTAAACACCGCAAAATTTGCCTGGGAAATAAAAAAAATACATAAAATAAAAAAGGAAAAGTTGCCGTTTTGCAAGTCTTGTGCTATAATAATCCGCGAGGGCGCGGAGGCCGATATTTGGTTGCTTCAGCGACGGTCTTATATTTGGTTGCTTCAGCGACGGTCTTATATTTGGTTGCTTCAGCGGCGATTTTATATTTGGTTGCTTCAGCGGCGGTCTTATATTTGATTGCTTCAGCGGCGGTCTTATATTTGATTGCTTCAGCGGCGGTCTTATATTTGGTTGCTTCAGCGGCGGTCTTATATTTGGTTGCTTCAGCGGCGGTCTTTCAAGACAGGGAGCTGCTACACCTGTTCTTATTCATTCTGGGCCATCCTTTTGATATTCTCTCTGTGCGTATACAGAATGAA
>JAIROR010000045.1 GCA_031257415.1 Holosporales bacterium
GTATTAATTTTCCGTTAAACTTGACAAAAATTATTTTTTATGGTAGAATTATTCGGGGGCACCTCTTGAAAAAATTCTTCAGAATTTGCACGATTTTTGAGCGGCAAATAAGTAAAACAGAATGTAGTATTCCGAATACTGAGGGCCAAAAAGTTAACAAAGTCTTAATTTTTGGTTGGTTTTGCTGATTATTTTTTGGAGCTGGATTTGGGGAAGGGAAGTCGATCGGAGGTCGTCTTCTGGATCGATTTCTTGAGATTTCTCTCATAGTTTCGCGGACATACGCTTGCTTCTTTTTTTTATGGAAAGTATATCCAATCAACGAAAAATTGTGGATTTTTCCCGGCCCAAAGCATCCCTGGCAGTTTGCTACCTACTCCAAGATTATTTGTTGATTAGGTATAATGATTGAGCGTAAATAGAATTTAAGAAGCATTCATTTCTTTATAGTAACATAAGATATAATCTTCTTTATTCCTTTAATTCTCCTAACAGTATCTAGCGTCACTCTTCGCTCGCGTTCAGTCTGTGCCACTCCCCTCAGATATACAATTCCGTCCATTGTTTTTATTTTATAATTGGCGGACCGTATTTCTTTCGTTCCCAAGAGAGCAGTTCTGACTTCAGAAGTTATTACTGAATCCTTCATTAATGTTGCGATGCCTATACTTTTTCCATAGACGAGGTTGTTGTCAACGGAGACGACTCCTTTTGTCTTCCATGCCTCTTCCTCGGCCCTTGTTATCCAGTTCTCCTGTTGAACAGAGCCAGTGAGAAGAACGCTACCCCTATCTACTGTAACGGACACATCACTATAGCACTGTGGAGATATTTTCTTATAGATATTGGACTTTATAATTGCTCCTATTTTCGTATCGTCTAGACTCGTTCCAACAGTTTTGTCCCTCGTGATAACATATCCACCGACAGCAACGCACCCCCCCACGATAACATGGGCACAACCAGAAAGAGACGCAGGACCGAATACAGCAACAAATGCGGTTATAAAGTTATGCGGCAATCTCTTCAATAAAAAAAGCATTTTCTATATGTTCAAATCTACCAGACATATCGAAGCATACAACATCTATCCTGTAATTTTCAAACAGTTCTTTGCTTTCAGAGATAAAAAGCAAAAATGCATGAGATATTCTGCACTTTTGCCTATATGTTATACATTCTTTTGATGCCGTCAATGTTCTTCTTTGTTTCACTTCTACAGCAACAACATCTTTCCCTTTCTTGGCGATTATATCTATTTCTCCATACATGTTTTTAACTCTCTGGCCGATTATAGAATAGCCCTTGGATATAAGAAGATTCCTGGCGCATAACTCAGCGGATATCCCCTTTTCATACGAAGAAAGACGAGATCTTTCTTCCCAAACAGCGTTTATATCCGAAATATTACTCGAAACATTAGCAGTCCTAGTATACATAATTAGCTTATTTCAACCTCACAAATCCAGCGCTTTTGCCCTTTGACCATAATGACCCCACAATCATTTATGATAAGCATCCTCACAAGCACCCATATACATACACATATATATACTATTCTATCACATATTTCACTTCAATACAACTTGTTGTTTCGCATGTATTATATACCCAATCAACAAAAGACTGCGGCCTTTCCAGACCTGAAATATCAATGGCAACCTGCCTCTTCTCGGGTAATCTTTTGATGTTTGTGTATATAAGCACAGGCCTTAGGAGCACTATAGAATTTGTCCCAAGAAAAGATTTCTTCGTTTCATATGTCCAAAGTTATCCGGAGTTATCCAGGCCTCAGTTGTCCAGGAAACTGCGAAGTCTTCGTGCTCTGCTGGGGTGCTTGAGTTTTCTAAGCGCTTTGGCTTCTATTTGACGGATTCTTTCGCGGGTAACTGCAAATTGTTTGCCGACCTCTTCGAGGGTATGGTCGCTTTGAAGTCCTATGCCGAATCTCATGCGGAGGACCTTCTCCTCCCGCAGCGTCAGGGTTGAAAGGACTTTTGTTGTGGCGCTCTTGAGGTTGGCCTGTATAGCAGCGTCAATCGGAATAAGCGCTGATTTATCCTCGATGAAATCGCCAAGGTGGCTCTCGTCTTCATCGCCGATTGGAGTTTCAAGACTGATGGGGTCCTTTGCGATTTTCATAACCTTTCTGATCTTATCTACTGGCATTGCCAATTTTTCAGCCAGTTCTTCGTGCGAAGGTTCTCTGCCGAGTTCACTCATAAGCTGCTTTGACATTCTGACGATCTTATTGATAGTTTCGATCATGTGCACTGGAATTCTGATTGTTCTTGCCTGATCGGCTATTGCCCGTGTTATTGCTTGCCTGATCCACCATGTTGCGTATGTAGAAAACTTATATCCTCTTTGGTATTCGAACTTGTCAACGGCTTTCATGAGGCCAATATTTCCTTCCTGGATGAGGTCAAGAAACAATAATCCCCTGTTGGTATACCTTTTGGCTATTGATATAACGAGCCGCAGGTTTGCCTCTGTCATTTCTTTTTTGGCCTTCGACTCTTCTCTCTCTGCCCTCTGTATCATGAGGTGGATATTTCTGAACATCAAAAATGGAATCCCGCTAGATTGCTCGACTTCCTTTGCCATTCGAACTAAATCTTCAAAGATTGTTATGTTATCTTCAAGAAGTTTCTTGAATTTAACTGAGCGATGCGACGAAATACTTTTCAGCCATTTATCATCTAAATTCTGATTATGCAGTATTTCCACGAGATCTGCTCTTTTAAGGCCATATTTTTCAGAAAGCGACACCAGCTTTCTTTCCAAGACAGGAATCCCAACGAGTGGGGTTAGGTGCGCCTGTTTCAGTTGCTCTATCTTCTTTTCATTCAAATTAATTTCGACAAATACTCTGAGGGCCTCTTTGACCAGTTCCTTGTATGTTTTGTTTGTGGTCAATTTTTCTAAATTGAAATTCAGTGTTTTCTGCTTATTGAATATTTTATCAAAAATAGCTATAAACTCAGTTATAAGCCATATAACTTTCTGCTTTGTTTCGTCGTCGTCATCGATCATTTGTTCGCCACCCGAAGAAAACTCCGAGCCCTCTCCATCGACATCATCTTCAATAGGGTCATCAAATGAGGCGACCTCTTCTGAAGCAACTATATCTTTAACGTATAAAATATTTTCAGACAGTTTATTTTTGAAGTTCTCCAACATATTTCTGGTAATCGTACTTTCGCAAAGACACAAGAAAATAGTTTCTTTGGCAGTCTCTATTCTCTTCGCAATTGCTATTTCTCCTTCCCTAGATAGCAGCATAACATTGCCCATTTCTTTTAGATAAAGTTTGACTGGATCATCGCTCTTTATTTCTTCCGTGGCGTCATCTGCAATCTTTAGCCCAATATCATCGCTGGAATCTTTGTCCTTGCTGTCGTCCAAGCTGACCATTTCTTCAACAGAAGAATTGGCTCCAAGAAGCAGAGCCTCCTCTTCCTCGATACTTATTAGATTGACATCGTTATCCGTCAGATATGACATAACCGCAGAAAGCCTATCAGAGTCATACTCAGAACTCGGCAATGCGTCGTTCAATTCATCATATGTAACATAGTTTCTGGAGGAATGAAGCCTGATAATACCTATAACATTAGGATCATTAGCAACATCCTTCTCTTCCCAAACGACCTTACTTTGCTTACTACTTGCAGCCATAATATTTCCTCTCACAAATGAACACATTTCCTTTCCCAAATAAATCACCTTTTTAAAAGCCCAAGCTTGAGGGCTTTCAGCCTCCTCCACGTATCTTCATTGCAATCGCTCTGGCATTCGGCTCCGGCAACCTTGATATCATTCTTATATCCAGCTTTAAAAACATAATTCTCAAAAACATCACTCCAAAAACTCAACACCTCGGCATCATTCAAACCATCTATTGCGCAATAACACTCTGCAATACTCCTGATATCATCGACCACGGCCCTATTTTCCCCGATCACCTCGCCGATACCCTCGCCCTCATCCGCAAGCAAATTCACACACACTTCCTCCCAGAGCCTGCTCCACTCTCCTCTTGAGAACGAGACTCCGGACATTCTTTCGTATACATCATGCATTATAGAAGGACGCCTGATGACAGTATACAACAATATCGCCTCCCTTAGCAACAACTTATTTTTTTTGTCAACGAATTTTACGCCACCACCTGAATATTTTTGTTTTCGGCCAGAGCGTAGGAAATTATACATTAAATCTTCTAACTGTGATTTGTATAATCTTCTCAATTCTTCGTCATTTATAACGGATATTGACGAAAGAACACCTTTCCGCCAATTTGCAATGTGCTCAGGTGTTTTGACCTCCATCTGTTCATATTTATATATAAAGTCTTCCCATATAAAATCTATTAAATACAAAGACTTTTTCAGGAGAAACCGCATATTCTCTTCGGAATTTTCCCTTAAAAATGAATCGGGATCATGATCGCTCGGAAGACCGCAAAATCTCAGTGTTTTTCCTGGGCGTATGTATTGGAGAGCCAGAAAGGCAGCTCTGAGCATCGCCCTGCGCCCAGCGGCATCTCCGTCAAAACATATGATTGGTTCATTGCAACTGCGCCAGAGCTGCACCAAATGCTCGTTTGAAAAAGCGGTACCCATCGTGGCAATCGTCGTGCTGAATCCGGACTTATGCATGATCACTGCATCCATATATCCTTCAACAACTATATACTGCTCTAGAATTTCGTCTTTCTTCGAAATATTTCTCGAAGCAAGGTTATAAGCATATAATGTTTCTTTTTTGCAAAATATCTCCGACTCATTGGAATTGATGTATTTGGGAACAACACCTTTTCGTAGCGCCCTCCCTCCAAACGCGATAACTTCATTCATACAATTGAATATCGGGAAAATCAGTCGATGTCGGAATTTATACATACCTCCGCTGGCTCCAGGCGGACAATATCCAAGAGAAAATTTTGATATTGTGCTATCGTCTAATCCTCTGCTATAACAATATTTCAAAATATCTTTGTTTTTCATAAGTTGAATTCTAAAAAACTTGGAATCATTACTAAGCTGCTTTACAATATCATTATGCTTGCTATACTGTTTTTTCTCAGGAAGCTTAACGCCAGATATTGTTGCCAGGTATTCAACAGCTTGTATAAATGAGTATCCTTTCATTTTCATTACATATGAGACTGCATTCCCATGGGCTCCGCAGCCAAAACAGTAGTACTTTCCTTTTTCATCATTCACATAAAAAGAAGCGGTCTTTTCGCTGTGAAAGGGGCACTTCCCAACGTATTCTCTCCCCTTCTTCACTAGCTGAACCTCATTCTCGATTATATCAACAATCGAAACTCTCGATAGGATAAGCCCTAATATCCTGTCTAGCTCAGTACTAGTGCTCATAATATTACTCCTGCTCAATAATCAATAGCAGTAACCAGAGTGCCCACATACTATACCCGCATTATACTCAGATACAGAAGAAATGTAAATTTCAAATTGGAGGATTCTATAGAAATTATTTCGAAAATAAAGCGCTTTAGTGCAAAATCTTAAATTTATCCGAAGAGGGCTGTGCATTCTTCTATTGTAATTTAATTTTAAAACTGTTATCATGATACAAATTTTTATGTTTGGAGTTTTTATTATGAAAAAGTTATTGTGTATAGTTGCATTGGCATCAGCCGCCGCTGGAGCTTATGGAACAGAGGTAACAAAACAAGAAATACAGCAGAAAATGCAGTCTGAAGACCCGATAGCGCGGATTAAATCTATGGATCTTGGATCTATTATAAACAATATCGAGGCGATGCAACTACAACAGAATCGTAATGCGATGCAACAGATTAGAAATATGAGTCTTGATTCTTGATTCTATAATCGACAGGTTTACCCACTAATAGGCAAGTACATCGCTTTTCATGGTGATTCAGGTACTTGGTAGATCATATGCGTTGTCCTTGTTAAGTAGGTATTCATATCGCACTTTTTAGGACAACGTGATTCTTATTTTTTGTACATCAGTGGATTTTTTCGATCCGGAATTCCCCAGAAATACCAGTGGCAACCTGCCTTCTCTCAGGCAATCTTTTGATGTTCGGGCATACACGAGACACCAAAACAGCTATTGCTGCAAAGCAACAGTTTGTTTATGAGGCAAAGCACCCATACCATAAGTAAATGATGAATGCTTCATAAGTAAATTATGAATACGCCACAAACATTTCGCGCAGCTTTTGGTATTCTGGCATATCAAAAACCTTGCTTTTATTCCACCTTTTCACTTAGCATCTCTTCTTTAAGTTTTGTTTCATTGGAGATCTCTTTATTGACCCACGCGGCTACCGACTTGTAATTATCTATAGTGACCTTTTTATCTTTAGCTTGCTTTAATATCTCTATACCTAGCAAAAGATCTAGCACTGCCATTCCATAAAACTTTTCCTCAGACCTCGGATCAAATAGTGCTTTGGGCAAACCTTTTAATCCAGGGAAAATTTTTAGCAATATGTCACATGCTTTCCAAGCCGCTGCATCAGGTTGAAATTTTATACATCTACCATCCCTAATTGCTTGCCTAACTTCCAGGAGATGTGTTACTCCTTTCAAGACTGACTCAACACACTCGAGTTCTTCGTCAGAAACAGCGGTG
>JAIROR010000080.1 GCA_031257415.1 Holosporales bacterium
AAGGTTAACACGCGGTCGTTTTTCCCAATTATTTTTGCGGCAGTTAAATTTTTCTGTGCAAAACAGGTGGTTTGTTAATAGTTTGTTAAGGAAGTGGGCAAAAACCAAGGGAAAGCAACATTTCCCTGAAGTCGATCCAGGTGCCGCTCCAGTTGTTTCCGTTCCAATTTTTTTCTTATGGGACAAAGATGGGGCAAAAATATTTCTTGCATGAAAATAAAAAAGCCTGCTACGAGATTATCGACACCTGTTCTTGCGGGCTCTCTTTTCCTGGAAAGTCCGCTGGGTTAACCAGGAGGGTGTTGGTGTATGTCCGCGAAACTATGATGAAAAGTCTCGAGAAATCGGTTCAGAAGGCGGCTTCTCCGATTGGTTTTGTCCAAGTTCTACTGGGCTTTTGGCCTATCTCAAAACATATAACTCATACAAAATCCACACACACACTTGACACGTCTGCCAGAAATGTGATACAATAATTGTATGTTGGTCTCGAAACATTGTGTGTGTGGAGTGTCCGTATGAATTGCTTTGTTATGAATTTTTTGAAATATGTCGCTGTTGCTATGTTGACTCTTGCTCCTTTGGTTGGGCATTGGTTCGAAGGGATGGCGAAGGATGATGTTCGTGGTGGTGATATCGCCAAGTACCAAAGACTCATAGAGCAAATTTCCAAGGCAAAGACCAAGGAAGAGGTTGCCGCCGAGCTCAAGGGCCAAGTTGACTCTAAGAAACTGAAGAAGAAGCTGGGAATAGATGGCGCCAAGGATTCTGATCAAGCCGTGGAGTGCGTTATTGAGTTTTTTGCTACTCTACTGATGAACAAAGAGGTGAAGTCCAAATTGGACAAAGATATAGTAATCAGTACGGTAGCTGGAGCGAAAGGAGAAACCAGCGTTTTTGTGCAGGACAGTAACAAGGCTACCATTTGTAAGATACTCGTATCGAATAATGAGAGGGTATATGACGTGGAAGTTGCGAATCTTTCTGTTTTGAAGTTTTTTGGGGATAATGCCGCTGCTTCCTCCAAGAAGCCCCTCGTTTCGTTATCTAAGGATGAAAGATGTGGAGTATATATGAAGTTCAGCAAAGAAATTAACGAGAAGGGAAGCAAGGGACTTAGCGAAAGCTTCTCCAAGGATAATTCTAAAGGGGGAGCAAAGAAGTCTGCAAAATGATTACTGGAACAATAACAGCTTTGATTACGCCGTTTAAGAACAATGGAGCTATCGATTTTGTTGCACTGGAACGGATAATACGGCTGCAAATCGAAGGTGGAGTGAACGGGATACTCGTTGCGGGATCAACAGGCGAAGGGCTTTTGCTGACAGACGAGGAGAGGGAAAGTCTCGTCAATTTCGCGAGGGAAGTTATCGATCGCAGGGTTCTGCTTATTGTTGGGAGCAGTTGTGTTTCGACACGGAATGCTGTCAAGCAGGCCATACAGGCTGAGAAACTGAAGGCAAATGCTGTTCTTTCAATAGTGCCTTTTTATGTTAAACCAAAGCAAGACGGAATTATTCAGCATTTTATTGATATTCACGATAATTCGAACATACCAATTATCCTGTACAATAACCCGTCACGGTGTTCTGTTAGTATCAGCGTAGATTCTGCTATTGAGGTTTTCAAGCGAGCTCGGGTTGTCGCAATGAAGGATTCTGACTGTGATTTGACGAGGGTAGGAAAGTTAAAGGAAGCACGTCCTGATATTGCATTGCTTTCTGGGGATGATCCCTCGCTTCTTGGCTATTTGTCTAGCGGTGGCGATGGAACGGTGTCTGTTATTTCAAATGTAGTGCCTGGCATTGTTTCCGCTATGGTTGGCACCTGGAGGAAGGGAGACGAATCAAAGTCTCGCGTGTTGGATGCCATGCTGCGTCCGTTAAACAATGTCCTGTCCATGGAGCCCAATCCAATTCCTGTTAAGTATGCTCTCCACAAAAAGGGGTTGATAGAAAATGAACTTCGAAAACCGCTTACAAGAGCCAGCGCTGGGTTATCTCGTGCTATCGATTTGAATCTGATCGATGATTCTGCCCAAGCCGCTTGAGCATTCTAGTATAACCTCCTTGTTGTTGCGCACTGTCTCCATAGCCAGCGCTGGGTTATTTCGTGCTATCGATTTGAATCTGATCGATGATTCTACCCAAGCCGCTTGAGGAATCTAGTATAACCTCCTTGTTGTTGCGCACTGTCTTTATCTTGAGGAACCTAGTTCCTTGTTGTTGAGGCCCTCTTCTATATTCAAACACCAAAAGATTGCCCGAGAAGAGGCAGGTTGCCGTTGGTATTTCTGGGGTATTCCAGGTCGGAAGAATCCACAATCTTTCGTTGATTTGGTATAGATATTAGCGAGAGTTCAGTGGGTAGTGATCTATCTCAAAACACATGAACTCACACGGTATTTTTGCTATGATTTCAGGAGCTACATGTTATCGAAGGATTGTGACGGTATCGTTGTGTCGGAGTTTTTTATTGAGTTTCTCAAAAGTATTGGCAGCAGCGCCGGTGATTCTATCCTTTACAAGAGCTTTATTTTTGCGATTTTATCGTTGGTTATTGTTATTGGCGTTTTTGCCGTGCTATACTATAGGCAGCGCAAGAAAATTAACAGTATTGAATATTATCTGGATATCATAAGAACTGTTTCGCGGACGATATGTAAGTCGCATGAAATAGCCGCTTTCGATCTAAATGGAGACATTCTGTATACGACTCATCCTTTTCTGTATGGGAACATGAGTGAATTTTTGAGATTTATCACCAGCAGAAGTATTGATTCCCACGAGCTGCAGCACTTTCGAAACATAATGAGCAAGATGGTGCCTGGAACGGCTTTGCTGAGCGGATCCGGAAGCGGGCTGACAAACAATCAGAAAAAGTGGATGGCTGTCGGCAGTATTCTTGCCAGGGATGAATCTCAGATGGAAGAGCCATTGTATGTAGTTGTCATAAGCGAGATAACGAAGTATATGGAGCAAAATGATCGTCTCCTGAAAAGCAATGAAAGATTGGAGAATTTTCTCGATAAATGCCCGATTGGTATTTTTTATACAAATAGCTCTGGGGTGATCACAGGTCTGAATGGAACATTTTCTTCAATGCTTATGCTATCGAGGGAAAGGATTATGGGCCTTTCAATTACCGAATTCATAGAGGATTTCAATCCAAATATTGTTGATCAGAGGCCTCAACAAATAATTGTTAAATCTAAATTTTCAACAAGTTTTAGGGCTATTCTCATCAAATCAAATACATCCTCCGGTTCCTTTGGGCAGCCGTGGTTCGTGTGCAAGACAGAACAGCAGAGAACGAAGATATTGTCGAGATTCGACAACACTGCATTTCTGGAGCAAGAAGCCTTTATTTCTGCCCCCGTTCCCTCTGTCATCACTACTACCTCCGGAGAGATTGTTTCTGTTAATCCGGCATTTGCAACGATTATCCAAGATAAAATTATTATTGATAAAAAGAAAGTAATGCAACCAGGGAATAATATAATAGACTTCGTGCGAGAACAGGCAAATAAGGAAAACGTAGCTTACTATTTGGAGCATTCATATTCGCTTGCTGAGAAGGCGTCTCCGATAGAAATCAAATTCGCGGGCGATAATAACGTGGTGGCGATGGCGTATATAAACAGGTTGAATACTGAAGGGGACGATCGCAAGCTGCTACTTATACAGCTCATAGATATTTCTGGACAGAAGAAGCTGGAGCAACAATTCAATCAGTCTCAAAAGATGCAGGCCATTGGGCAGCTTGCGGGCGGCATTGCCCACGATTTCAATAACTTATTAACTGCAATGATAGGATTTTGCGATCTGTTGCTGCAGAGGCACATGCCAAACGATCCTTCATATGGAGACATCGTGCAGATAAAACAGAATGCCAGTAGGGCCGCGAATCTCGTTCGCCAGCTTCTTGCTTTTTCAAGACAACAAACCATGAAGCCAAGAATAATTTCGATTACAGAAAACATAGCAGAACTTAGCCTGTTGATAAAGAGACTCATTGGCGTTAATATAGACTTTCAAATAGGGCATGAAAGAAATATATGGCCTGTTAAGGTTGACAATAGCCAGCTTGAGCAGGTCCTAATTAATCTCGCCGTCAATGCAAGAGACGCGATGGAACGCACAAAGAATGCTAAGTTAATCATAAGAACAAAGAACTTCACAGCTAAAGAAGGTTTTAAATGCATATACGACCATGCTCACCCTGGGGATTACGTTCTTATAGAAGTCATCGACAATGGATGCGGAATCGATCCTAATATAATAGAAAATATCTTCGAACCATTTTTCACCAAGAAAGGTCCCAAATTGGGAACTGGCTTCGGGCTCTCGACAGTTTATGGAATCGTCAATCAAACGGGAGGCTTTATCAATGTTGAATCAGAGGTTGGCAAAGGCTCCGTATTCAGAATATACCTACCGAGGTATGAAGGCCCCGAGAAAGTTTGCTCCAATAACAGCGAGATAGCCATAGCAAAAGACCTGAGTGGATCTGAGACTATCCTAATTGTTGAGGACGAGGACGCAGTGCGCATGTTCACGGCGCGGGCTCTTC
>JAIROR010000082.1 GCA_031257415.1 Holosporales bacterium
GTTCCTGCGGGCTCTGTTTTCCTCGAGAGCTTGCTGGGTTAACCAGGAGGGTATTGGTGTATGTTCGCAAAACTACGAAAAAGATCCTGCAAAACCAGTCCAGAAGCCGCCTCGAAGAAAAAAGATATCTTGCAAGACCAATCCCAAGTGGTTAGTAACGTGCCGTCTTCGATTGGTTTTGCTCCGACTATTCAACTTTAAAAACGTATGTTTTCGAAGTTCGTTAGTCCGTATTCGTTTGATCAATCACCTAACTGTTCTGCTGACATCGATAACTCGTCGAGTTATAAGATGATTTGGGCTGTTGAAAACTTGGCCCAAGTTTTTAATATACCGCGAATTATCAACATATTTCAGTTCTAGAGATTCTTTGGTTGTCTCAAGACATGTAGATGCGCGCAATTCTGATTTAACAATAGACGAATTATATACTTGCATGTTATGATCAAGAATGTGGTGGGTTTTTGATCCTTATCTGGGCGAGAGCATCTGTTTTTTGAGGATCTTTTTGAGGAGCAAAATGGAGCAGCAGCGTGAATTTTCGAGAACTATAAGAGTCAAGGAGATGAAGGGACTTGGAGGCAACGCCGAATGGATTGGCAGTGAAGAAGCCACTGAACACGAGAAAAATCTCCTGGCCAAAAGGTTTAATCTATCGGAGATTTCAAGCATGGCAGTTTCGTACGAAATCAGAGAGAGCCAAGTACTTGGTGGCGGCTATGATGTTCTGTGCTCTCTCAATGCACAAGTTACTCCCACTGATTGTGAAATCAGTATCTCAGAGGAATTCGATCTGCTTGTCGCTCCTCACGGAACGAATATTGATGATATCATCAACGGCGATATAGATATTGAGCTATTGGATGAAAACAATTCGTTTGATATTGGCGAGATAGCCGCTCAGTATTTGTCGCTATTTGTTTATATGTAGCCATGTCGATACAATTTGTTAAGGCAGAAGTAAATGGCAATGACTTCATAATAATTGAGGATCCGCCGCTTACAGCTCAAAAGGTGGTGAAGTTATCGGATCGAAGGACCGGTATAGGAGCCGACCAGATTATTGTTTTCTCCCGTAGACTTGTAGATCATGCATATGATGTACTGTTTTTTAATAGTGACGGCTCGACGGCGGATATGTGTGGCAACGGTCTCATCGCATTGACCCAGTATTTCGGCGATTCTCATAAGAAGAAATACTTCGTTGGTAACAGAGAATACGAAGGATTTATTGCTAAGGATGGTTATTGCTGTATCGTTTCTCCTCGCCCAGTCGTGATTAGAAAAGAAAAATGGGGGAAATTCATCGATACCGGGAATAAACATATAGTATGCATCAGTAATAATCCAAGCGTGTTTTCTTTTCACAATGAATATAACATTCATTTTGTCGAGAAAATAGACAACAACACTTTGCGCGTGAAAACATACGAAAGAGGAGCAGGATTCACCCCTGCGTGTGGCAGTGGAGCGATCGCTTCTGCATATGCCTATGGCAATCCAGGTGGTATCAATCATATCATTCATGAAAATGGGGGGAAATCAATAGTTGATTTGTCAAATTCTAATGTAGCCATATTGAGGGCGCGAGCAAGCATAGTATTTAATGGAGAGTGCATAGTAACTGGTTAATAAGATTGAACGAATGATTTTGTTTTATGAACGTTCGTTAGTACGGTGTACTTGAGTGTTACTTGAGAATTCGAGTGATGCAAGGGCTTGTTTATGAGATGGTATGGTAGGTATATCTCCTTCTGCCTTGAGGATGCGTATTTTTAAGATCACTGAACCTAAAAGTAGTAGTACAATGTTGGCCATGTTATGAAGATTGTTCTCCGGTATGATGAATATTGCTGATCTAGCAAGTAAAATCGAAATGTATTTCGAAAGCGAGCAAAATGATATTGAAAAAGTTCTAAGAGACGTTTATTGCATTATTGACTTATTGAATAAAGGAAAGATAAGGGTTCTGAATGTCCGCGATTATTCGATAAACTCATGGATCAGGAAAGCGATACTCCTGCTGTTCAGGTATTCTGAAAGTTCTCCAGGAGATTTTGATTCGTATGACAAAATAGGCCTTTTGAAATATGATACTGGGAACAAGAAATACAGGAAGGTCCCTGGAGCTTTTATAAGAGATGGAGTATACATCGGGAACGGGTGCGTGATCATGCCGAGTTATATCAATATCGGAGCTTATATAGATGACAATACGATGATTGATATTAATGCCTCCATAGGCTCATGTGCTCAGATAGGAAAGAATTGTCATATATCAGCGGGATGTTGCATCGGAGGAGTTTTAGAGCCGATCGTGGCCAGCCCTGTTATTATAGAGGACGATTGCTTTATTGGAGGGAATTCGGCAATTCTTGAGGGAGTGGTTGTGAGGAAGGGCGCTGTGGTTGCTTCAGGAACGACTGTTTCTGCATCAACTAAAATAATAGACAGAAATACGGGAGAAATCCTGCCATTTGGAGTTATTCCAGAAATGGCAGTTGCTGTCCAAGGAAGTTACCCATCAAGTGGAGGAGTGAATATTAATTGCGTTGTTATCGTCAAATATCTTGGCGAAGCCAATAAAAAGGTCTCAATAAATAACATTCTCAGAGAGATGTAGCGTATATGACAAATACGGCACAAGATCTTGTGGAGCGATTTCAGGAAATGCTTTGCGCGGAGCGCAATTTGTCACAGAACTCCATTGCTTCATATACAAATGATATCAAAAAGTATCTGGCATTTACCAATAATGAAATAATAGGAAATATAGATATGTATATCGAAAGCCTGCGGAATAGCGGAATAAAGCAGTCTTCGATATTTAGGAGCGTATCTGCTTTGCGCCAGTTCTTCTCTTTTCTTGAGGATGAGAAAGTCATAGATAGCAATCCGATGGTTAATGTAAAAATGAGAAGCAAAGGACTGGCTCTTCCGAAAATTTTGTCCGAGACCGAGATGTTGGCCCTTCTATCGTTGTTTGATTCTAAGATGAGCGAAGCTTCAATTCGTTTAAAATGTATGTTACATATTCTATATGCAAGTGGTCTCAGAGTTTCTGAATTGGTATGCTTAACGATGGATTCTGTTGTGACTGACTCTGGGAAAAGTATGTTATTGGTAATGGGAAAAGGAAACAAGGAACGCTATATTCCACTTCACGATTTGGCAGTTCAAAGCATCAATGAATACCTCGATGTTAGAGCGACATTCGCCCCCAGGAAAATCAATAACTTTCTCTTTCCGAGTTCGTCTGGAAGCGGCCACATTACCCGCCAGGGGTTTGCTAAACTTCTTAAAAAAACCGCCTCTGAAGCAGGAATCGCCCCCTCAAAGATTTCTCCTCACGTGATTAGACATGCTTTCGCAACTCATCTCCTTCAACATGGAGCAGATCTCGTCAGTATCCAAAAACTCCTTGGCCATAGCAATATAGCGACGACCCAGATATACACGCACGTATCAAACGAGAAAATCAAAACCCTCGTGGAAGAACACAGCAATGTCGGCGAGCTCAACGCATTAGATTTCTTCCGCAACTCATGAACCCAGCTTAAAATTACAGACTTCTACAATGAGATTGAATCTTAGTCCAGATCTCTGTTTAACCACAAACTCCGCCTAAAATTACCCACTGCGACAGGGCAGGAACGCGTTTCCCACAATATACGTGCCCTAAAGTGAGGCGGAATTTGGAATTTACAGTTAGCGGCCCTATTCCAAATAAAAATTAAAGAAGCCGCTGAGTGTTGTATGCATTATATTTGAAATAGACCTTATTTTGCAGTTGCACCATAGATTCCTTTCAATCTAACATAAGCATCTGCCGGGTATCCTTCTGATAAATATAGAATCTACCATAGACCCCGGCATTCACTTATTTACTCAACTACAAACGCTGTGCAAAACTATTTCTTAGATGGCTAAAGATAGTTCCCCCAATATCTACGATTCCCCAATATCAACAAAATCGATACGCAATACTTCGTCCTCTATCTTCAAGAGTCTATTGTATTTCGCCACTCTCTCACCGCGCGCAGGAGCTCCAGCCTTAATATATTGGGCAGATACACCAACCGCTATATCAGCTATCGTAGAATCGCTTGTCTCTCCTGATCTATGAGATAACACGATATTATACCCATTTTCTTTGGCACAATTTATGGTCTCCAATGTCTCTGTCAATGTTCCTATCTGATTCGGCTTGATTAGTATTGCATTTGCCGCTTTCTTTTCGATACCTTCCAAAAGCCTTCCGATATTTGTTGCATAAAGATCATCTCCAACTATTTGCATATTCTTCCCGAGCTCGGCATTCATGTTTGCCCATCCTTCCCAATCTTCCTCATGTAAGGGATCTTCAATTGAAATAATCGGATATTGCCTAGCGAGATCCTTATAAAAATCGATCATCCCATCACTTGTTTTCTTCATTCCATCTATTTTATAAAACTTGTTTTCATATAGCTCGGAGGCGGCAACATCTAGAGCAAAGCAAATATCGCTGCCGGGCCTGCACTCTGACTTCTCAACTGCTCGCATCAAATAATCGAGAGCTTCCTTGGTAGAAGAAAGATTCGGAGCAAACCCTCCTTCATCTCCAACATTCGTGCTCAACCCATCTTTTTTCAGAATATCTTTGAGATTGTGGTATACCTCTGCACATATAGCAACATATTCTTCAAAACATCTCTCATTATAGGGAACTATCATAAACTCTTGGATATCTATTTTATTATCGGCATGAACTCCCCCATTAATGATATTCATCATCGGCTTCGGCAAACGATCATTAACAATCCCCCCAATATATCTGTACAGAGGCAGATTGTAAAATGAAGCAGCCGCAAGAGCACACGCCATACTCACAGACAATATAGCGTTCGCTCCCAAACCAGATTTGTTACTTGTATTATCAAGCTTTAACAATGCTTTATCAATTGCCTGTTGATCTAATACACTTTCTTCAACAAGAAGAGGCTCGATATCAGTCATGATTCCATCAATAGCTTTCTGAACCCCCTTCCCTCGGAATCTATCGGGATCATTGTCCCTCATCTCAACGGCCTCAAACGCTCCAGTGGAGGCACCGGAGGGCACAGACGCCACCCCAGAGTGCCCCGACTCTAAAACAACCTCAGTTTCTATCGTCGGGTACCCACGAGAATCCAAAATTTCTCGTGCGATAATTTTCGATATAATAGACATAAACTCTCCAAAACATAATGCAAAACGCAACCAGCACGCACCCCATTGTATACCAGATGCTCCAACCGGTGCCAGAAAAAAATAACCCGTATAGTTTATTTAGCCATTACCGCTGGAAGCTGGGGGCAGCACTGCCCTTTTATAGTGACGAAACTTGCCATTATTCTCCCCGAGCGTCAGTTGATTTACGACATAATCCAGAAGCTTTTTTCTTAATTTGTTTTCGAAATGATCTATTGTTTCCGGCGAAATCTGAATTGAACTTATTTTAATCGGGTTTGGCCACAGTCCGTCCATGTCCCAAATTTGAATTTCGCTTATATCGATTTTTTGACCGTTATTCACGTAGTCGAACGCGCCAAGCTTAGCCAAAAGACAAAGCATCAGGGGGGGGCTGTATGTGCCATCTATGATATTCGTTGCCGAGATCTTTTTTTCAAACATTCTTAAAACTATTATAGAATTATTCGAGATGACGTCCGCTCTTCCCTTCAGTAGTATTCTCGCGTCCCCTAACTCTTCAAGGAAGACAGGCCAATACGCTTCCCCGCGGATGTCTACGAGGGCTTTGGACCAAATGTTATTTTTGTTTACGTTAGAAAGCAAACATTTAATAATATTGCGGCATTGTTGGTATTTATAAAAATCGTAACTTGCTATATCTTGCAATATGCTTTCCATATTTTCGCTATTGTTTTGCAATATTTCTTTTATTAATTTGGCAAAAAGCTTCCTCAAGGTTTCGTTTTTTTTATCTTTTATCGAGTATGTCTCTGGCCGAATTCTCAAAGAATCCACGATATAAAAGGAATACAGATCATTCAGCAAGAGGTCTGCTTCGTATAGGGACAGTTCCTTAGGAATGCCTTTTATTTTTGCCTTGTCTTTTTCGTAATTTGCATTTTGGCCCGTGGCGTTTAAATCCTCGATATTGGCGTGTCTTTGCTCGGTTGTGCTCTGGAAAGAATCTGAAGAGTCCGTCTGCTTCGCATTTGTATTTTGCGGCTTCTTTTCGTTAAGTTTTGCTTCATTTTCCTGTTGAGTAGATGAGAGTTTGCGCAAAATGCTGTGCATACTCGTCACCGTCCCGTCAAGCTTTTGAGAAAAGGTTGCGAAAACTTCTGCGCAATTCGTCAATTTATAGAAATTGTTCTCAATGTTTTTCTTATGCTGCTTCAGCGTTGGTAACCCAAGCTTCGT
>JAIROR010000029.1 GCA_031257415.1 Holosporales bacterium
GCCGGTAAGGGTGAAATGGTGAGGCAAGAGCTCACCGCGCACGTGGCGACACTGTGCGGCGCGGCAAACCCCATTCGGAGCAAGACCAAATAGGAAGACCTCTGTGCGCATAGACACTAGGAAGACCACACTTCCTTTGGTTTTCGGGTAGGTTGCTTGAGCCTATCGGTAACGGTAGGCCTAGATGAATGATTAGACATGGGCTTGCAAAAGCCCAGGACAGAACCCGGCTTATAGGTTCCCTCGAGACTCACATTTTATCCAGCAGAAAGCACGAGTTATTGTATCCCCAGGGAGAGGGACATGGTATCCTTCCCTGGATGGGTACCAACAAGTGCCTTTCCCTGGAGGCGATGTTTATTTATTTAGGTCCTTGTATTCTCCATCTATCGTTTCGCCGGATTGGGGATTTTCGGCCGTTGTCTGATCATTATTCGACTGCATGTCCTTATACATCATCTCTCCGATCTTCTGGGACGATTCCATAAGGCTGTTGATCTTGTTCTGTATATCATCTCGCGTTGCTTCGTCCTTTGCTATTGTTTCCCTGAGCTCCTTGATATCGCTCTCAATTCTGCTTCGCTCAGACTCCTGCAGCTTATCGCCATAGTCCTTAAGCGATTTCTCAGTCGAGTTTATAATTGACTCAGCTTGGTTTTTCGCCTCAATGATTTCCCTTCTTCTGAGATCCTCTGCTGCATGCTCTTCGGCGTCTCGCAGCATCCTCTTGATATCTTCATCAGAAAGCCCTCCAGACGCTTGGATTCTGATTTGTTGCTCCTTCCCAGTGGCTTTGTCTTTTGCTGATACGTTAACTATTCCGTTTGCATCTATGTCGAAAACGACTTCTATCTGGGGAACTCCTCTTGGAGCCGGCGGAATCCCAACGAGATCGAATTGGCCAAGAAGTTTGTTTTGAGCTGCAAGCCCCCTCTCCCCTTGAAAAACCCTGATAGTCACAGCAGTTTGATTATGCTCTGCCGTAGAGAAGACTTGGCTCTTCTTTGTTGGGATCGTCGTGTTTTTGTCTATAAGCCTTGTGAAAATACCACCGAGAGTTTCGATGCCAAGCGAAAGAGGGGTTACATCGAGAAGGAGAACATCTTTCACATCTCCTTTTAGAACTCCTCCCTGAATGGCTGCCCCAAGAGCAACCACTTCATCTGGATTGACTCCTCTATTCGGCTCCTTGCCGAAAAACTCCTTAACTTTTTCAATGACTTTCGGCATGCGGGTCATTCCACCAACAAGAATAACATCGCTTATGTCGCTTGCTTTCAGTCCGGCATCCTTCAGGGCAGTTCTGCAAGGAACCATAGTTCTTTCTATCAGATCTTCAACGAGAGACTCAAACTTGGCTCTCGTGAGCTTGACGTTAAGATGCTTCGGCCCGCTAGCGTCAGCAGTTATGAATGGAAGATTTATATCGGTCTGCTGCGACGAGGACAGCTCTATCTTTGCCTTTTCTGCCGCTTCCTTGAGCCTTTGCAATGCCATATTGTCCCTTTTTATGTCTATTCCTGACTCCTTCTTGAATTCGGAAGCTACATAATCAATGATTCTTGCATCAAAATCTTCTCCTCCCAAGAATGTATCACCATTGGTAGATTTAACTTCGAATACGCCATCTCCAATCTCAAGAATAGAAATATCGAACGTACCACCTCCGAGATCATACACAACAATCGAACCTGAACTCTTCTTGTCCATGCCATATGCGAGAGCAGCTGCAGTTGGCTCATTTATAATTCTCAAAACCTCAAGCCCAGCTATCTTGCCAGCGTCCTTGGTTGCCTGTCTCTGAGAATCGTTGAAGTACGCAGGAACAGTTATCACAGCCTGAGTAACCTTCTCTCCGAGGTGAGCCTCCGCTATCTCCTTCATCTTCATCAGGATAAAGGCGCTGATTTGGCTCGGGCTGTAATCTGTTCCCCTAACGTTAACCCATGCATCCCCGGTGGATGATGGAACGATCTTGTATGGAACGAGATCCACATCCCTCTTTGTCATTGGATCATCAAACTTGCGGCCTATAAGCCTCTTTATCGCAAACAGCGTGTTCGCGTGGTTTGTTACCGCCTGCCTCTTGGCCGGCTGCCCAACAATTCTTTCCCCGCTATCAAGGAAAGCAACCATTGACGGAGTCGTCCTCGCCCCTTCAAGATTCTCTATCACCTTTCCCGTTCCGCCATCCATAATGGCAACGCAGGAGTTGGTTGTTCCAAGATCTATACCTATAACTTTCGCCATAACTTTTCACTCCTTCTTCAAAATTAGCACTCTATCAAACACAGTGCTAACAGTCTAACACGTATTTTGCATACGAGCAAGATTTTTAGAGATAGCAATTTGTGCGTGAGTCATATCTTAGAGATGGGATAGTTGTTCAAGTGTTCTGAGACGAATCAGGAGCCCCTAGAACTTGGACGGAACGCCACTAATCTCCATAAGGAGGACCACAGCTTTGAAGAGTGGCAAAGATGCGGCGGAGGCGCTGTGCTGACCTTTGTCATGATGAGCTTTGCTCCCCCAAGCCCCCCGATAAGGCGTGTTGAACATTACCCAAAGAAGTGCTCCAAATTTATAGAGAACAAAAAAACAATCTTGCGAAATCAATCCAGAAACCGCTCAAGGTTAAGAGGCTTTATGCTCCCCGGCCAGACAAATTTGTTGGAGAGCATAAAAATTTTCACGAGTTATTACGAATTTTGGATATAATCTATTTTATCTGTTGTCTTAATTCAAAGAACATCTTTCAAGTGAGCAGGAGAAGAGGGACTAGGAGCAGATATCAGAAGAAGAAAACTATCTTTTCGATATTGTTCAAATATTTTGTATACACGTTCTTCGCTGGATTTGCAGTTGTTGCTTGTGCTTTGTTCTATTTTTCTAAAGATCTGCCTGATCTAAACAATCTGAAGACAACAATAAGGAATCCTGCCGTTGTCGTCCAAACATACGATGGAGCAATCATTGGAGCTTATGGGGATCTATACGAAGATGTCGTTATGGTGGAGGATCTTCCGCGCTATGTTCCGGAGGCCTTTATGTCTGTTGAAGATAGACGTTTTTTTTACCATTTTGGCATAGATTTCATCGGGTTCTTCAGGGCGATGTATAAAAATCTCCTGCTGGGAAAAGTTGTTGAGGGAGGATCGACGATAACCCAGCAGCTTGCCAAAAATATACTGATTGGCGAAGGTGTTGTCACGCATTACGATAAATCTGTTGTTAGAAAGATAAAGGAACTATTGTTGGCGATGTGGCTTGAACATAAATTTACCAAATCAAACATCATGATGATGTATCTGAACAGGGTATATTTTGGGGCGGGAGCATATGGAATAGATGCAGCTTCTAGAAAGTATTTCAATAAACAGGCAAGAGATATGACTATTTACGAGGCAGCCCTTTTGGCGGGTCTGTTGAAAGCTCCTTCGAGATACAATCCTGCTAGTAATTCACAAAATGCTCAGGAAAGAGCGCGTGTCGTTCTCGAGGCCATGGAAAGTCAAAAGTTTATAGAAAATGCTGAAAAGATAGCCAAAGAAGGAGCCAAGAAAGTATTCTCAGGAGAAAAGAAAACTGACAATAATTATATGTATTTTTGCGATTACGTATATGACCAGGCAAAAAAAATTCTGGGAGACATAGAGGATGATATTGTTGTTGTCTCCACGTTTGATATCGGGAAGCAGAAAGCAGCCGAAGAAGCAGTTCAGTTCTATATAAATACTGAATCCAAACGGTATAATTTTTCTGAGGCGGCCTCTGTGTGTATTGGAAGAGACGGCAAAATCATGGCAATGGTTGGAGGAAGGTCCTATTCCAAATCTCAGTTTAATAGGGTGACACAGGCCCTCCGCATGCCAGGCTCTGCTTTCAAAATATTTGTGTATGGAGCTGCCCTGGAATATGGTTACCAAGTTGACGATATGATCTCCGATGCCCCGATTACAATAGGCAACTGGACTGCCAAGAACTATAAATGGAGGTCGGTCGGCCAACTCTCCCTCCTTGATGCGTTCACGCATTCAGTGAACTCGTCGTGCATAAGGCTTGCCAAAGACATCGGGATTAAGAGAGTGGCTAAATTCGCCAATAAGCTCGGAATTGGAAATGTCTCGCGGCATGATATGAGCGTTGCTATTGGTACAACTCCAGTTACTTTGAAAGACCTGACATGTGCATATGCAACATTCATGGATGGTACTCCAATATGGTCCTATGCAATACTCGAAATTAGAACAAAGGACGGCAAGATCTTATATGAACGAGATGCGAACGATAGAAAAAGCAAAGTTATAGACGAAGAAACCCTCGAGAACTGCAGGATATTGCTTAGAACAGTCGTGCGAAGAGGAACGGGGCGAGCCGCCAATGTTAATGAACATGTATATGGAAAAAGCGGCAGTAATGGTGATGACGATGCTTGGTTCATATGTTTCTATGATCCAGATAATCCGGAAGAAAAAGACAAAGGTTTCGCCTGCGGAGTTTGGATAGGAAATGACAACAACAAGGTTCAGATGACTCACGACTCGACAGGAGGGCGAATTCCGGCACGCATTGCTGCAAGATTTATGAAAAACGTATTGCAAAATTACGTCGAGGAGGAGGAAGAAGATGAGAGCCCACCGGCACGACCAAAAAAATCCGCCCTCGATAGCGTCCTCGATAGCGTCCTCGATGCCGCCCTGGATACCTGATCGATAGTTCTCCCAAAGGCTGATGTGCTATATCGATTTTTGCTAGGAAGATCAATACTTGGAATCATTTTTGCAGACTATACAATTGTGCCCACCTATTGTGGAGCTTAACTACTTTGATTTTCCTAATAAAATTAAAATGGCATATCAACTTGATGCGAAGTCCAGAACGGAGGCAATCTCCGATTGTGGAGTAGGCAATCGTGTGGTAGACTCAATTGAACGTGCTGCCATGCTTGTCGACGGATGGGTTCTGTGATGTTCCTTTTTACAGTTATTACTCTTTTCCCCGAAATGTTTCCCGGGCCGCTGGTACTTGGCATCTCTGGTAGACGGCTTGGAAAATTGTTTGACGTAAAGGTTGTTAATATAAGGGATTTTGCTGACGATAAGCGCCAGACTGTAGATGATGCTCCGTATGGTGGGGGGGCGGGTATGGTCATGAAACCGGATGTTCTGCACAATGCTATTTTGCACGCGCTGTCCTTCTATCGAAGAAAACCCTACGTATTTTTCACATCTCCAAGAGGAAAGCAATTTTCGCAGAAAACGGCGAAGAATATAGTGAATGATATTGAAACAGAGGGAATTGTGATATTGTGTGGAAGATACGAAGGAATCGATGAAAGGCTTATCCAGTACTGGAAAAAGAACTACGATATGATGGAGATTAGTATTGGAGATTACGTGCTTTCTGGGGGCGAGATCCCCGCTCTAGTTATGATAGATGCCTGTTTGAGGCTATTGCCAGGAGTCCTTGGCAACAGCGAATCTATAGTAGAGGAGAGCTTTTCTACAGATCTTTTAGAATACCCCCACTATACAAGACCCGCAGTCTGGCTTGGGCAAGAGGTTCCAAACGTTTTGTTGTCGGGCGATCACCAAAAAATTGCCGCGTGGCGCTTGAGCATGGCCAAGCAAATTACCAAAGAAAGCAGACCGGATCTGTGGTCTAAATATTGCTTTATCAATTGCGAAGATGTATAATATGGAAAGAGGGCTATGCGTGGAATATGTGTTTTTGTTGATGGGGAGTTGTTTTGACAAAGAGAGGAGTGTATAGATGTGTGTGTGTCTTTGTTGATAGATGGAAGTTGTTTTGGCAAGGAGAGGAGTGTAGATGTGTGTGTCTTTGTTGATAGATGGAAGCTGTTTTGGCAAGGAGAGGAGTGT